>DATANR010000096.1:0-3577 GCA_036266155.1 Gemmataceae bacterium
GGTGAGATAGCCGAGCGGCGCATCGGGCAAGACTTGCACCTCGCCCTGGGCATCGCGATAAGCGACGAGCGGCCGATGCCAGTACACCTCATGCCGGCCGACGCGCATGGCGGGGAACTGGAAGCGATAGCCAAAGAGCCCGCCCGCCTGGGCCGTCCGCATGGCGTGCTTGAGTTGTTCCGGCTTCGCGGTTGGTCCGTCGAGCAGGAGCTTATAGTCCTCGGTCCACATCTGGACGTTGCGCGCCATCGGCTTGTCGTACAAGTCGATGTCCTCGGGGATCGTGCTGAAGAGCACGTGCAGGAGCTTCTGTTCCTTGCCGATCAAGGCCAACTCGTCGGCGTCGCGGTGGACCTTGTCCCAACGGTGCGTGCGGCGATAGGTGTTCTTGACGAGATGGGCATGCGCTCCCGCGTGCGGCTTGCTCGCGGTCGGCTCGTGCATGTAGCCCGACTGCGGGACGCGGAATCCGTTCAACGCCCGGTGCCGAGCCACCATGAGCAAGAGCGGAATCTGCATGGCGACCGGCAACTCGTCGCTGAGCGTGCGATAGCCGGGCACACCCCAGAAGACAAGGCTGCCGGGGAACGGCAGCAGGCACAGATGCCCGTCCAGGTAAGCCTTGCGCACCGCGGCGGGTAATCGGCCAAATGGGCGGAAGGTCAGCAAGTAGCGAACGTGGCTCGCGGGACTTCGTTCGGAGAGTTGAAACTTCTCTGTCCAAGACGGCAGCGCTTCGGCCCACCAGGGAAAGGGCGGTTCGTCGTCCGGCAGGATGCGGAACCCGGCGGCATGAAGCCCGTCGGCGCCCGCAACGGTCTTGCCATAGACCGCGTGCAGCAGGCGCGCGAAGAACGCGATCCCCTCGTCGGCCGGCCGTTCGACGTCGGGTGCCGAGTAGAACCCTTGCCAGAACGCGCGGCCTGGTCCCTGCTCGCTGTTGCCGAAGAGCGTCCAGTTAAAGCGGCCCTTATCGTCCTGTGTGCGCGACAGGGCGAGCGGCGCGAGCATCAAGCAGCGTTCGTGCGGCAGCTTCGGCTCCGCCGTGAGTTCGGCAGGCCAGTACGGATTCTCATGCGGGTGGACGCGCGGCAGGCCCGTCTCCGGATTGCCGTCGAGCAAGCGGGCCAGTTTGCCCATCACCTGCTTGGCGACCTGGACCATGCCGGGTTTGAGTTGGAGTTCTTCTTCGAACTCGTTCACATGCCAGCCAAATGGATCGTCGGCGTCAAAAATCAGGTCGTCGGAGGAGTGATCGCCGTACGGCTTCCAACCGACGCGCGGCGGTGGCAGGAACTCGGAATAGGCGTCGATGCGATATTTGCCGTCGCCGCGGAAGACGTCCGGGCGCGGAATGAGACGCTGCCAGCCGGTGGCCATGAGCGTGATCCTTCGGCCCGACGGAGGGTTCCGGTGCGGGCGACGGTAGTATCCGCCCAGCCATGGCAGTCGGCAACGACCAAGAGATTAGGATTAGGATTACGATTGAGATTAGGATCAGAGATCGTCTTAATCCTAATCTCAATCGTAATCCTAATCTCTTGGCTTCATTGGATTCGAGTGACAACTCGCCCGATCAGGGAATCGACTTCACCTCGAAGTTGACCCCGTCTTGCTTGCTGCTCTTGATGTCCGCGGTGAGCGTCGACTGTTCGTTGAACTCTTTGGCGATCATCGACTCGCGGGCGGCGGCGCCCATGACCGGATCGACCTTACGCGCCGGCCGCGACGCATTGATGCGCACCTTCTTCATGCCAGGTGCGATTTTGATCGTGTACTTGCCGTCAACGATCTTGCCGGCCGCCGGCGTCCCATTCCCGTCGGCCGGTTCGAAGATGATGTCGCCTTCCTTGAGCGGCTGACCGTCGACCAGGACGGTGCCGGAGACCGACGACTCGCTGCCGCTGCAACCGACCAATGCCAACAGCGCGGCGATCAATGCAAGCCGGCCAATGCGCACAACCATGAGCGACCTCGAAAGTTAATCGTTGCTGACAACCTCGCCGCCGTTGCTGGAGCCCATTGCCTGCCAGGTGGCCTGGGCAATGCTATTGCGCACGAACCGCACGGAACCATCAGCCATGCAAGCGTTGACGCCGCCCGCGTGCCGACTGCGCGCCAGGACAAAGGCGTTGATCACCGATTGGCTGCCGCACGGAGCGCCCGGAATGGTGACGCAGTAGCCCATCGGATTGTCGCCGACGGTCGAGTTGGGCGGATAGAGCGTGCTAAAGCCGGTGCCCGCGTGGATCGAATTCCAGATGCGGCCGCGGATGTCATGCGTGCCCGTATCCGGCGATTGCAAGAGTTCGCTGACCATTACGGTGCTCGTGGTGCCGTCCGTGACGTCGGCGATGCGCGTCTTGGCGATGCCGTGGAACATGCCGTTCAAGTTTTGGCCGCGCGGGTCGGCGCTCGGTGTGGCGTAGCCGTTGCCGTAACAAGTGACGTAGTTGGAGTGCAGGCCCTGACCGAGCGTCGAAATCTTCGGGCTGTTCGGATCGGACGGGCAGAAGAGCGTGTTGATCTTGGATGTCGCAAACGGGGCGAAGCACGTATAGTTCGGCAGCGTTGTCAGCCAGGCGTCATACTGGTTTTGCATCGCATTTTGTTCGATGTAACTCAAGATCGGCCCGATCCAGCAACTGCGGTCAAAGTCGCGCGGCGCGACGTCGGAATACCAGGTCGCCGAGTAAAAGCCCATGGGCTCGCCGGCCGGGAAGCTGCCATTCGTGTCGTGGTAATTGTGCAGCGCGAGCCCGACCTGCTTGAGGTTGTTGCTGCACTTCATGCGATTGGCCGCCTCGCGGATCTTTTGCACCGCGGGCAGGAGCAGGCCGATCAAAATGGCGATGATGGCGATGACGACGAGCAGTTCAATGAGCGTGAACCCGCGACGAGTGGACCGTGGCATGACGACTCCGGAGCAGAGATGCAAATATGGCGGTGAATTGACTGTAACTTGGCGGCGTACCGCGGTCAACCAATGTTACGACTTATCGGCCGCGTCGCTCTTCACTGACGGCAATCACCAGGCCGTCAGGATCGGCGTATTGCGCGATGAGTGTGCCAAAGGTTTCCTTCGGCGCCTGCACGCACGGCACGCCGGCCGCGAGCATGCGCTGATGGAACGACTCGAGATTCGGCACCGCCAGCCCGGGCCGGCAACGACCCGCGGGAATCGAGGCCTCTGTATTCGATGGCGTGCTGGCCGATTGATGCAGTGCGAGCGTCGCGCCGTCGGTCGCGAATTCCGTCCAGCCAGGCGACTCGAAGCGCAAGGGCAAACCAAGGACATCGCGATAAAACGCGACCGATCGCTTCATATCGCTGACGTGTACGATGGCGTAGGACAAGCGCATGGCAGCCTCGCGTGAAAATGGCAGATGATTAGATTACCGTGCTCCGTCTGATTTTTCATGCCAGCGCACAATTGAATCTTGGAACGACTATATGACCCGACTGGACAGCATCGGTAGTTATTGGTAAATGGTTAATTCTGACTATCGCGACTCGACATCACAACGCCCGATGCTGCCGGCCACCTCGCTCAGGCCAAACCTACTTTCCAGGCGAT
>DATANR010000097.1:0-7574 GCA_036266155.1 Gemmataceae bacterium
CGTAAGCGGCCCGATGATGCCTTTATCGGGCCGCTTACGCGGCTCCGCTCGCCGGCTTGCGAGTGCTACATGAGAACACTGGTCGAGGCGACAGATTCATGCAATTGAAGGATCAATGTGCGCTGGTGACCGGCGGGAGCCGAGGAATCGGCCGCGGGATCGTCTTGGCCCTGGCCCGTGAAGGAGCCAAGGTCGCGTTCGTTTACCGCGGCGCCCAGCAAGCGGCCGAGGCGTTGGTCGCGGAGATCACCGCAGCCGGCGGGACGGCCAAGGCAATCCAGGCGGACGTTGCTCAGCCAGAAGCAGCCCAGAAGGTCGTCGATCAGGTGCTGGCCGACTGGGGACGAGTTGACATCCTGGTGAATAATGCCGGCGTCATTCGAGACGGTCTATTCATCAGGATGGAACCGGCCGACTGGCAGACGGTGATCGATACGAACCTCAACGGGACGTTCGCGTTCTGCCGTGCCGTGGCCGCCCAGATGGCGTTGAAGCAGCGCTCGGGGCGGATCATCAATATTTCGAGCGTCGCAGCCGAGCATGTGAACGCCGGCCAGTGCAATTACGCGGCCAGCAAGGGGGCGGTCAACGCCTTCACGCGAGCCCTGGCGGTTGAGCTTGGCAGCCGAAGTGTGACCGTGAATGCGGTCGCCCCCGGCTTCATCGAAACGGACATGACGGAAGCCGTCCGCAACAAGGCGGGCGACTTCATTCAGAAGAAATTGATCCCCGTTCGCCGGCTCGGCAAGCCGGAGGACATCGCCGCGGCCGTCGTGTTCCTGGCGAGCCCGGCTGCGTCGTACATCACGGGTCAGGTTTTGACGGTGGATGGTGGACTGAGCTTGGGGGCGGTGTCGGGGTAAGCCCAGATATTGCGTCGATGACGCGCAAGGATGCGAATTCGGTCAACCCGCGGTAATGGAGGTCAGTTCGATGACGCGAGACGATATTTTCAAAAAGGTGGCGGCCACTCTGGTCGAGGCGCTCAACGTCGACGAAGACCAGGTCACGATGGCTTCCACGCTCCAGGGCGACCTGGGTGCCGAGTCGATCGACTTCCTGGACATCGTGTTCCGCCTGGAACGCGAGTTCTCGATCAAGATCCCGCGGAACGAGCTGTTCCCGGAATCGATCTTCCAGGGTGACCCCGACTTCGTCAAGGACGGCAAGGTCACGGCCAAGGGCCTCAGCGAGCTGAAGGCCAAGATGCCGTACGCCGACCTCTCGGCCTTCGAAAAGAACCCGACGCTCGAAGGCATCAGCGACCTGTTCACGGTCAACCTGATCGTCAGCTACATCGAGAGCAAGCTGGCATCCGGCGCGAAAGCGGCGGCCTAACCCGCCCAGAAGTCAGAAGTCAGAAGTCAGTTAAACCTGAATGACGTCTGATCTCTGACTTCTGATCTCTGAGGCAATGATGCGCTGGATCTGGATCGACCGGTTCGTTTCCTTCGAGTCGGGCAAGTCGGCGATGGCCGTGAAGAACCTCTCGCTCGCGGAGGACTTCTTTGCGGACCATATGCCCGGGTATCCGGTCATGCCGGCCCCGCTGATTCTGGAGGGGTTGGCCCAAACCGGCGGCATCCTCGTCGGCGACGCGAACAACTTCACCAAGAATGTCGTGCTCGCCAAGATTGGAAAAGCCAGCTTCAAACGCGACGCGCTCGCCGGCGAATCGCTCACCTACACCACGACTCTTTTGCAAATGAGTGAGGTCGGCGGCCTTGTTGCAGGGACCGTCCACGTCGGCGACGAACCGATCGGCGAGGCAGAGATTTTCTTCGCTCACGTCGGGCCGGAACAGTTGAAGGAATTAACCGGGTCGGACAACTTCGTCTTTACAGGCAATCTGCAAAAGATGCTCGGCCTCGCCAAGGCGGCGGCCAAGAAGCCCGAGGCGAGCGGAGCGGCGTAAGCCGCCCGATCCGGACCGTGCTCGCCGTCAGGACTTGCGCCGATCACCAATCCGCTGGTCGAATACCCTCCTCTTGTCCGATAATCTTCTGAAAGCTCCCGCAGCCTGCGTGGTAAACCGGTCTAGCCCGGTTTGCCGGGGCCGGGTATTTTGGCAGTTGCGGAACACGGGTCGGTTCGCGAATATCGACGGGGAAGCACGCGATGGCAGCGGCAGTGCGGCGGACGGTCATCACCGGGCTCGGGATACTCTCGCCGATCGGCTCGGACCCCGGCGCATACTTTGCCGCGCTGAAGGAACGCAAGAGCGGCATCCGCCGGCTCACGTTTGCGGACCCATCGGCATTGCCGTGCCAGGTCGGCGGCGAGTTGCCCGAGTTTCAGCCGAAGAAGGTCATCACCAACAAGGAATATCAGAAGGCCTTCCGCATGATGGCCCGCACGGTCCAGATGGGACTGGTCGCGGCCACGTCGGCGTTCCGCGATGCCGGCCTGGAGGTCGGCAAGATCGATCCGGATCGTTCGGGCGTCGAGTTCGGGGCCGGCATGGTGGCGTCGGAGTTGGACGACCTGGGCCGGGCATCGCGCGTGAGTCTTGCGGAGCCCGAAGGACCGGTCAGCCTCGGCATCTGGGGCCAGAAAGGCATCGCCGAAGTCCCGCCCCTCTGGATGCTTAAGTATCTGCCGAATATGCCGTCGTGCCACGCCTCGATCACGCTCGATCTGCGGGGCCCCAGCAATACGCATACGCAAAGCGACGCGGCGAGCACGCTCGCTCTCGGCGAAGCGTATCGGATCATCCAGCGCGACGTCGCCGACCTGATGGTCGTCGGCGGCACCGAAAGCAAGATGAACCCGCTCAGCCAGACGCGGCACAATCTGTTCCAGCAACTCTCCCGGCGCGTCGACGATCCGACGCGGGCTCACCGGCCGTTCGATAAAGATCGCGACGGCAGCGTTCTTGGCGAGGCCGCGGGGTCGATGATTCTCGAAGAGTTGGAGCACGCGAAGAAACGCGGCGCCGAGATTTACGCCGAACTGATGACGGTCGCCTCCGGCTTCGACCGCCCGCGGAACGGCGTCGTGATGGCAAAGGTGATTCGCACGGCACTCGAACGTTCGGGAGCGACTCCCGACGAGGTCGACCACGTGAACGCCCAAGGTCTGGCGACGGACCGCTCCGATCGCTGGGAGTCGCGAGCGATTCACGACGTGTTCGGCACGAAGACCCCCGTCTGGGCGATCAAGGGCAACATCGGCTCCAGCGGCGCCGCGGCGGGCGCCGTCGAGATGATCGGCAGCGTGCTGGCCCTCCACCATGGCGAACTGCCGCCAACGTTGAACTGCGAACACCCGGACCCCGAGTGTCCGATCCACGTGCACACGAATGGCGTGCGGCCGCTGGCGAAGCCGTACGTGGTGACGCTGAATTTCACGGATAAGGGACAGGTCGGCGTGGCGGTGTTGAAGCGATGGGCGGCATGAGGACACATCATGAGCATTGAAGCAGCACTCGAAGTCGTGCGGTCGTTGTCGATCGATGATCAAAGACTTGTCACGGAGACGCTCATTGAAGAGTTGGGGATTGATCCAGACGAGTCGGTGATATCCGAGGCGGAAAAGGAGTTCATCGAGCACCGATTGGCGTCTTATCGGGCGAACCCCGATCGCGTGCGTCCATTTGAAGAAGTCATTGACGAAATTGAGGCGAAGGTGGCCAACCAAGAGAGGAAACACCATGAGCATCGAATCAGTCCTTGAGGCCGTGCGGTCTTTGCCTACCGAAGATCAATTGCGCGTTGCTGACGCGATCTGGGAGAATGTGGAAGGCGAAGAGTTTTCCGATGAACAGAAACGAGAAATCGATCGCCGTCTTGCTGCGTATGAAGCGACGGGAAAAACAGTGACGTGGGATGAGTTTCTGACCGCCGCTCGCGCCCGGTGGGGGCGATGAACCGATTGCCCTTCGGGTTATTGCCCGACGCACGAGTTGATCTCGATGAAGCCTTCGATTGGTAGGAGAGGCAGCGAACGGGGCTGGGAGATAAGTTTGCGGACGCCGTTCGAAAGACGATTAATTTCATCACCGCGTTCCCGAAGGCCGGGGCTGTGAAATATCGTGATGCTCGACGCCGACTTGTGCAACGCTTCCCGTACATAGTCGTCTACCGAGAAGTTGCCGCGACGATTCAGATTGTGTCGGTTTTTCATACGAGTCGCGATCCGCAAACGTGGCAATCGCGGATCGATGCTTTGGACCAGCCATGAGGCGGTATCGCTTTGGCCGATGGGTTGTTACATGAACCATACGCGTCGCGTCGTCATTACCGGTATGGGGGCCATCACCCCGCTGGGGCATTCGCCCAAGGACCTCTACGCCAACCAGCTCGAGGGCAAGAGCGGGGCCGGGCCGATCTTTCGGTTCGACGGGCACTCGTTCCCGACCAAGTTCGCGTCGCAGGTGAAGGACTTTGATCTCGGCCAGCACGTCCGCGATGCGCAGCGGTTCAAGGATTCGGGGCTGAACACCAAGTTCGCGCTCGCCGCGGCCAAGCACGCGCTCGAAGACGCCGGGTTGCTCGACAACTCGAAGATCGATCGCACGACGATCGGCACCTACCTCGGATCCGGTGAAGGCAGCCACGACTTCCCGAATCTGACGTTGAGCCTCGCCCGCGGCTGCCCCGTCGAAGGCTACAAGGTCGATCCGAATCTCTTCTTTCGGCACAGCATCGCAACGTTCCGCGCCTCCCACGAATACGAGATGGAGATGCATACCACGTCCGGGCACGTCGCGGCCGAATACGATCTGCAGGGTGTGAATTACACGTGCCAGACCGCGTGCGCGGCGAGCGGTCAGGCCGTCGGTGAAGCGCTCGAACTCATTCGTCGCGGCGAGGCCGAGGCCATTCTGACCGGCGGATCACACAGCATGATCCACCCGTTCGGCGTCACCGGCTTCAACTTGCTCACGACGTTGTCGCAACACAATGACGAACCCCACCGGGCCAGCCGGCCGTTCGACCGTGACCGCGATGGCTTCGTTCTCGGCGAGGGCGCCGGCATGGTCGTCCTCGAAGAACTCGAACACGCCAAGAAGCGCGGCGCGACGATCTATGCCGAGCTGGTCGGCTACGGCACGACGGCCGATGCTTATCGCGTCACCGACAGCCACCCGGAAGGCCGCGGGGCCATCGCGTGCATCAAGGGCGCGCTCAACGATGCCGGTTTGAAGCCAACGGATATCGATTATGTCAACGCTCACGGCACCAGCACGCAAGTCAACGATCGGGCGGAGACGATCGCAATCAAAGCCGTGTGCGGCGACTATGCATATAAGCTGCCGATCTCCAGCAGCAAGAGCATGCTCGGCCACCTGATCTGCGCCGCGGGGGTCGTCGAATTGATCACGTGCGTGTTGACGATCCAGAACGGCGTCATGGTCCCGACGATCAACTACGAGAATCCGGACCCGGACTGCGATCTCGATTATGTGCCGAATAAGCCGCGCGAAAAGAAAGTCGATCGCTGCCTCTCCAACAGTTTCGGCTTCGGCGGGCAAAACGTGTCGTTGATCGTCAGCCGTTTCGCGGCTTGAGCCTGAGTAATCGATCTTCTTTATGTGGACCGCGCTCGGGCTCTTACTGCTCTTCCTGCCGATCCTTCTCGTCCTCGGGCTGGTCGGGTACGTCTACTGGTATGTCCGCAAGAACATGCTCTGGCAACTCGAGCGCGTGTTCGTCGAGAAGCCGCTCTTCATCATTCCTCGCGGCGAAACCACTAGAGATGCGGAAGACATTCGCATCCCGACCGCTGACGGCATGCAGCTCCAAGGGGCCTATTTCAAAACGTCATTCACGCCCCGCAAGGGCGTCGTGCTCTTCGGCATCGAGTATGGCTCGGATCGTTGGTCGTGTCGTTCGTATTGCGAACCGCTCATCGCCGCCGGCTACGACGTGTTCACTTATGAGCCGCGCAACCAGGGCAAGAGCGACGCGATTCCCGTTTACGAACCGCTGCAGTGGATAACCAAGTACGAGGTCGCGGATGCCCGAGCCGCGTTAAACTACTTGATGGCCCGGCCGGATGTCGACCCGAAGGGCGTCGGCCTCTTCGGCGTCAGCAAGGGCGCCAACGCCGGCCTCGCGCTGATGTCCGAAGACACGCGCATCCGCTGCGGCGTGACTGACGGAGCGTTCGGCCTTGCGTCGGTGATGGTGCCGTACATGCGGCACTGGATTCGGATCTACAACAAGAACTATCTGGTCCACGGGCTGATGCCGGCCTGGTTTTACACGCACATGGCCAAGGTCGGCGTTCGGCGGGTCCAGCGGCAACGGAAAGGCCGCTTCTACCACCTCGAAGACCACGTCGGCCGAATTCGCCAGCCGATCCTGATGATCCACGGTGAAGCGGACAGTTACATTAAACTGGAGATGGCCCGTTCGCTGTTGAAGCTGTTCGCGGGGCCCAAGGACCTATGGGCCGTCCCCGGCGCCCGGCATAACCTGTCGATCAGCGTCGCCGGCCCCGAATACGCCCAGCGTGTCGTGGCATTCTTCAACCAGCATTTAATTTGAGGAGGGGACCACGAAAAACACGAACGTCACGAAACATTTGATCTGGATTTCTTTCGTGCCTTTCGTGCCTTCCGTGGTTCCCGATTGGGGCCTATCATGATCGGCCGCTTCCTGGTGAAGATGCTTCGCAAGGCCGTCGCTCGGCCGCTTTACCGCAAGTTCGCGGTCTTCGAAGCAGCGTGCCAGGACCCGCAGCGCACCCAGGAAGAATTGCTGCGCCGTACGCTCGCGTTCCATGCCGACACCGCGTTCGGCCGCGATCATGGCTTCGCCAGCATCAAGACGGTCGCCGAATATCGCCGACAGGTCGCCATCGGTCCGTATGAGCGTCTGGAACCGTACATTCGCCGAGTAATGGCCGGCGAGACGAACGCCTTGCTCGCCGACCCCCGCGTTTTGATGTTCGCTCTCACGAGCGGGACGACCGCGGCCCGCAAGCACATCCCCATCACGGAGCAATATCTCGACGACTATCGTCGCGGCTGGAACCTCTGGGGCCTGCGCGCGATCAAGAAGCACAAGCAAGTCTTCTTGAAGCCGATCCTGCAACTGTGCGGCGACGCCGACGAGTATCGCACCGAGGCCGACACGCCGTGCGGCAACCTGTCCGGCTTCACGGCCCAGGTGCAGAAGCGGCTCATGCGCTGGATGTACGTCGTCCCGCCGTGCACCGGCAAATTGAAGGACGCGCGGGCCCGATCATACGTGGCCGTCCGCTTCGGCTTGCAGAAGAAGCTCGGCATGTTGATGTCGGCCAACCCGAGCACGCTGGTCAACCTGGCCCGTTTCATTGACCGCGAGAAAGAGAACCTCATCCGCGACATCCGCGACGGCACCTTGAACGCCGACCTGGAAGTGCCGGCCGAGATTCGCACTCTGCTGGCGCCGAAGCTAAAGCCGCGACCGGAGCGGGCGGCCGAACTCGAGGGATTCGCCAATCGTGCCGGCGCCCTGTTGCCGCGTGACGCCTGGCCGACGGATCGCTTGCTCATCGGCTGCTGGACCGGCGGCAGCGTGCGCCCGTACCTACGGCAACTCGGCAACTACTACGGCGACGTCCCGATCCGCGACCTCGGCCTG
>DATANR010000098.1:0-11929 GCA_036266155.1 Gemmataceae bacterium
GGTCGAGCTGACGCTCGACCGCCGGCTATTATCTGCGATCCCTCCGGGATCGATGCGACCGAATCGTTACCATTCGGCACGAAATGTCCAAAACGCTCTATTTCTGTCGCCGCGGTTTGCGCACCAGAGCGGGCTGTTCGGCAGATAGCCGATCCAAGTATTCACGGATTTGCTCCACAGTCAGGCCATCCAGGCGCTCCTCGGGCGGCAGTTTCTTCATCGCTTCTGCACGCTCGGTGCGTGAGAGTCGTGCAAAGTGCTCGCAAACGAACTGACGATTGAAGTCTTCCATCGTGAATGGCATGGCGCCCCCCCCCTCTTTCTGTAACCTCTCGAGGAGTTCCAAAATCAATCGGCTTGTTTGCTCCGAGCGCTGGCGATACTTCCGGCTTTCCGGGCGGGCGTCAGCTCCAATTTCTCGTTCGGCGATGTTTGTGTTGCCAGTCATTTGGAGCCGGCATGCCCGCTTAAGTCATATCGAATGTCCTTTACCGAGAAACAACAGATTCGTTCACCTTCCGAATTGCTGTCGTGAGTCTCGCGCGCCCATAACTGAGCAGTGATGCTGTTTACGGCCCGCGTGGGCGGCACGACAGAATTGTCAGTATCGAGACCGCCGAGGCTCACTCTGATAATGTGGATCTCCCATTTCCACTTGCCTTTCTCCCACTCGTGCCGCAAATCACCCTGCACTGCTACGATTGGGAACCCATCGGCAAACAACTTCCGTTCGCGACAATCGATCAGGTACACTTTTGTCTTGTTCAAAGCCTTTATGATTTCGGTGCCGGCTGGGGCGCCAGCCGTGGTAAAGACTTTTCCAGGATTTGTCTGGAACCAGTCACCAACTCGGAAGGGGCCGAAAACGAACAGCTCTGGACCTGACGCGCGGTCGCCAGCGTTGAGCGATCCGGACTGAACGGCAAGTGTCGCGAGCGCCGCATTCGCCGAAACGACCCCAAGTGCTTGCCGACGACTAATTCTTGCCATCGCATCCTCCCTCGTCGAATTGGTAAGTATGCTGACCAACGCCACCGCTCCAAGCACCGCGCCGGCGTTACAAGACCTCCCTGGCATTATGCTTGGCAGTGCCTTCATTCTGCTTGCTGGCCATTCTATTCCTCTGACTGGAACCGTGCCGCCGCTCGCATGAATCCACCGCAAACACGGCCAAATCGCCGCGCGGCTCTACCCTCTACTCTGCGTCCGTCTCCGGAAGACACCATGCATTACTTCCCTCTCCTCCTGCTGCTGGCGGCGAACACCTGGGTGAAGACCGACGCGGTGATCGAGGGGCAGCGCTGGGATGTGCCGGTGGGCTACGATCCGGCGGCGCAGCGGTTCCTGGTGCTCGGCGGCCGCACGGCCTGGGCAGACTACAAGAAACCCCGGCCCTATGACGTGTTGTCATTCGATGCGAGCGGCCGATGGCGCAATGAATTGCCGAACAGCGTCAACTGGGGGCCGGAGTTTGGGCCGGTGACCGCGCCGGCGTGGAAGAGCGAGTATTGGGGCTTCACCGATGTGGCCGGCAACACGCGGCCAAACTGGACCATCTACGGCACCTTTTCGCTCGGCCAGAAATACGACTACGATCCCGATACGAAGGCGTTTTACTTCTATGCCGGCGGCAGCACATTCCGCTACGATCCGGCGAAACGCGAGTGGAAGGACCTGGCGCCCGCGACCAGCCCGCAATCGCTCGGCGGCATCCTGCTTTGGTCGTCGATGTGTTATGACCGGTCGGCCAAGAAGTTCGTCCTTTTTGGCGGCGGCAACATCCAGACCGAGCGCGGCGACGCGGGCACTTGGACTTATTCGCCTGCCGACAACAAGTGGGAGCAGGTGAAGACCGAACGCCAGCCGCCGGCACGGGCAAATTCGCGACTCGCGTACGATTCCGTCAACAAGAAGGTCGTGCTGTTCGGCGGCGACCGGCTCAGCGAACTCATTGCGGACACCTGGGTGTTCGACACGGCGACCGGAACCTGGGATGAGCGCAAGCCCACGGTGAGTCCGTCGCCGCGCGGCGGACACGCGTTGCTCTGGTTGCCCAAGGCGAAGAAGCTGTTGCTCATCGGGGGGTACACCTACACCTCGACCGCCGAATATGTTGCTTCGCTCTATCGGCCGCTGCCGCTCGAAGCTTGGACATATGACGTTGCGGCCAACCGCTGGGAATTGGTGGCGAACTGGGAGAAGCCGGCCGAGTTTCCGGTTGGGCGATCGAACTTCTTCCTGTCGGCCGCGGTCGACGACAACGACACGGTATTGTTGCTGGACGCGCAAAACCGAGCGTGGACCTGTTCGTTTGACATCACGAAGGCCAATGCGACGGCGACCGAGAAGCATGGCATCAAACCCGGCGAGGTCGTTCGGCGGACCGGCTCGCACGATCCGGCGTGGTATCGCGACGGCGTGCCGGCGGCCGACCCGGTCAAGGTCGCAGCCGAGTTGAAGGAATTGCCGGCGAATCGTTGGGTCGTTCGGCCGACGCCGCGGCGGCCGCTCATGAACATGGACTGGGGCTCAGCCGTTTTCGATGTCGGCCGCGACCAGATCGTCCGCTTCTCCGGCGGACACTCGGCGTATAGCGGCACCGCCCCGCAGGTCTACGACGTGAAGACCGATCGCTATTCCATTCCGTTCGCGCCGGAGTATCCGCTCGAATACGTGTACAGCAACGACCAGGTGCATGGCGAATGGAGTTTTCGCAGCAACCCGTGGATGACGGGCCACACCTACAAGTCCACCGGCTACGATCCGAACCTGAAGGCGTTCGTGTTCGCTCCGCATGAGTACACCTACTTCTTCGATCCGGACGCGGGCAAGTGGTCGCGGTCGCCCGAGAAGAATCCGTATCGCCAAAACTTCTACGTGACGACCGTGTGTGCAACTCCGGCCGGCGCGATCGTGTGGGCCGATCCGCGGCAGGGTGACAAGGGCGGGTTGTGGCGGCTCGATGCCGAAACACGAACGTGGAAGCCATTGCCGTTGAAGGGCGAGTTGCCGAGCAAGACTGCGGATCAGCACGGCATGGCTCACGACACGAAGCGTGATCGCTTGCTATTGTTCAGCGACAACGGACCGAAGAAGGGCAACGTCGCGGAGTACAACTTCAAGACCGGCGAAGCAAGGTGGCTCGACCCGGCAGGCATGGCCAAGGCCCTAGTCCATTGCCGCGAGACCGTGTTTTTGCCAGAAGCCGATCTCGTTTTGATCGGCGGCCGTGTCAAGGACGAAGCCGGCTGGCGTTGGCTGGCCTATGATTGTGCCGCGAACGCGTGGGTCACCATCGAGTTGCCCGGCGACGATCCAGTGGGCAAAGCCGGTTCGTTCAACAACTCGATGGGCCTGATGTACGATCCGGCCCGCAAGCTGATCTGGGTGGTCGGCCAGCATAGTGAGGTTTATGCGCTGCGGCTCGATATGAAGACGGCACGGGTTGCGCCGCTGAAGTGAAGGACCATTATGAAACCGGCCCTCCTCATGCTCCTCGTCGCCACGTCATCGGCCTTCGGCCAGTGGCAAGTGCAAACGATCAAGACGGACGCGGACTTCCGTGGCCTGTGCGCGGTCTCCGCGAAGGTCGCCTGGGTCAGTGGCACGAAGGGCACCTTCGGTCGGACGATCGATGGCGGCGCGACCTGGACGGTCGGCCACGTGCCCGATGCGGATAAGCTCGACCTCCGCGATGTCAAAGCGTTTAGTGAAGACGCTGCTTACTTGATGAGCGCCGGGCCAGGCGAGGAGTCGCGCATCTTCAAGACGACCGACGGCGGCAAGACGTGGGCGCTGCAGTTCAAGAATGCCGAGCCAAAGGGGTTCTTCGACGCGATGGCCTTCTGGGACGAGAAGCACGGCATCGCGTTGAGCGATCCAATCGACGGTCGATTTCACCTGATCGTGACCGACGACGGCGGCGCGCAGTGGGCGGCACTGCCGGAGAAGAGCCGACTGACCGCCCTACCAAACGAAGGCGTGTTCGCAGCCAGCGGCACGTGCCTGATCGCGCGCGGCGATAACGACGTCTGGTTCGTCACGGGCGGCGCCAAGAAAGCACGCGTGCTTCATTCGGCGGATCGCGGCAACTCGTGGGCAATCGTCGATGCGCCGCTCGTTGCCGGAGTCGAATCGGCCGGCATCTTCTCGATCGCCTTCCGCGACAAAGATCACGGCATCATCGTCGGCGGCGACTATAAGAAGCCGGATGACCAGGTCGCGACCACGGCTATTACGGCCGACGGCGGCAAGACGTGGGGCCTTGTCGCGAAGCCGCTGCCGTACCGCTCCGCGGTCGTGTGGGCGAAGGATCGCTGGGTCGCCGTCGGCACGTCGGGGTCCGATGTTTCCCTGGACGACGGCATCACGTGGAAGCCACTCGATCAAGAAAAATACAACGCCGTCGCCTTTGCCGCGAGCGGCGACGGCTGGGCCGTCGGGCCGAAAGGGCGGATCGCTCGTTTCATCCGCGTGGATAAATAACCTCTCAACCAACAAGGCCGATTCATTATGGCTGAAATTACACGCCGTTCGTTCGTCAAATCTTCCGTGGCTTTCGCCAGTACCACCGCGTTGCTCAGCAACGTGCTCCACGCCGAGCCGAAGGATGGCCCGCTGCTCGCGTACGTCGGCACCTTCAGCTCGCCGCTCGGCGACGTGTTGCCGACACAAGTGGATCTGCCGCCCGGCAACGGTCGCGGCATCCACATCTTCCAGGTCGATCGCGACACGGGCGCGATGACGGCGATTGGCACTTTTGATTTGGGAACCAGCCCCAGCTGCCTCGCGATCGACGCGGCCGGCACGCGGCTCTACTCCGCCAACGAGACTGATCGCGTTGGCAAAGACAAGGAAGGCAGCGTCAGCGCTTTCGCCATCGATCGCACGGATGGCAAGCTGAAGCTGCTCAACACGGTCCGCTCGGGCGGGGCCGGGCCGACCTACATCAGCATTCATCCGTCCGGGAAATTCGTGCTCGTCGCCAACTACTTTGGCGGCTCGATTGCCGTGTTGCCAATCGTCGAAGAGGGCCGCCTGGGCGAGCCCATGGACGTCAAGCTGCCTGAAGGCAAGATCGGGCCGACGAAGGCGACACACGCGCCGAAGGGCAGCTTCGCGATCAGCGGCCACGACCGCACGCACGCGCACATGATCCAGGCCGATCCAGCCGGCAAGTTCGTGTGCCACGCCGACCTCGGTCTCGACAAGGTCTTTATCTGGAAGTTTGATGCAGCCAAGGGCACGCTAACCGCCAACGATCCGCCGGCCATTTCTGTGCCACCGGGCGACGGGCCGCGGCACTTCCACTTTCATCCGAACGGCAAGTGGTTCTACTGCATCCAAGAAGAAGGCTCGACCGTCGTGCGGTTCGACTACGACGCCGACACCGGTCGCCTCACGGAACGGCAGACGATCTCGACGCTGCCCGCCGGATTCACGGGCAGCAATTTCTGCTCGGAAATCCTGGTGTCGAGCGACGGCAAGTACGTCTACGTCGGCAATCGCCTGCACGACAGCATTGGCATCTTTTCGGTCGGCGCCGGCGGCGAGTTGAAGTACGTCGGCGAAGAATGGACGCGCGGCAATTATCCGCGCAGCTTCACCTTCGATCCGACTGGCGGATTCCTCTTCTGCTGCAATCAGCGGAGTGACAATTTGGCCGTCTTCCGCGTCGACACCAAGACCGGCGGTCTGACATTCACCAGTCACTACGCTCCCGTCGGCAATCCATCACACATCGCCTTCCTCGATCTTGGAAAGAAGGGTTAAGCATTATGTGCCGTTTGGTGGTTTTGCCACTGGCATTCACGGTACTCGTCGGCGTAACGCCGCGTTCAGGCGCCGACGAGAAGCTGGCGGGCATCGCGTGTCGCTCCGTACATCTTGGCTACACGGCACCCGAAGGCACGGCGTTCTTTAACGAGGCCAGCGTCGAAACCTCGGCGCCGGGGACATACTTCTGCGCCATCGGCTGGAACAAGGGCTACTTCGGCATCCAGGAACTGGGCAACGGCAAAAAGGTGGTCATCTTTTCGGTTTGGGATTCGAATCAGAACAATCCAAAGGCGGTCGACGAAGATTTGCGCGTCAAGCTGCTGCACAAGGACGACAAGGTGCGCATCGGTCGCTTCGGCGGCGAGGGCACTGGCGGGCAATCGTTCCTCGACTTCGACTGGAAAGTCGGTGCGACTTATCGCTTCCTCGTGACTGCGAAGATCGACGGCAAGCGCACGGAGTATGCCGGCTGCTTCCGCGAGCCGGACGCGAAGGAGTGGCGGCACCTCGTCACGTTTTCGACGATCACCGGCGGCAAGAACCTGAGCGGGTACTATTCGTTTGTCGAAGATTTCAAGCGCGACAAGGTGTCCGCGACCAAGGCACGCACGGCTCTTTACGGTAACGCCTGGATCAAGTCGACCAAGAACGAATGGGAGCCGGTCACCCAGGCCCGCTTCACCGGCGACTCGAATCCGGCGACGAACATCAACGCGGGCATCAAGGACGGCAAGTTCTTCCTGGCGACCGGCGGTGAGACCAAGAACGCGGACACCAAGTTGAATGAGAAGATGCAACTTCCAACAGAGGTTAAGCGGACGCGGCCGGAGGTGTTGGACGCGTTTGCGAAATAATACCAACTCAGCGATCAAGGCGAGCGTCGCGGCGTAAGCCCGGCGTGCGGGAGACTGACACGTCGGGCTTACGCCTCGACGCTCGCCTTCGCCACCAAGTCTTTATTTTGCTGCTGCCTCCGCCCGCGCTTCGACGTCCTTCATCGAAAGCCGGAACTCGAAGTTCAGCGACTTCGGATCCGGATACCACAACGATCCCTGGTGCAGCACCAGTTGACAGACCGTCTTGCGGTTGGCGGCGCCTTGCCAATATTCGAGGCACGCGTTCCACATGGCCGCCGGGTCGGCCTTGGTGTCGCTCGCCATCTGCATCTGCCAGCGGACCACAGCTAAATCCTTGATCATCGTCTGCACGCTCGCCTGCCACATCTCCGGCTTCATGTCGCCGGCGCCGACGACCGTTTGCGCTTGCGCGAAGAATGCGTACGGATGGCCGGAGCAGATGACGGCTGTCTTTTTGCCCTTGAGAATCTCGACGTGCTTGGCCGGCGTCTTGCCCGTTTGGAGTTTGGCGTCCGGCCAGACCTCGTTGAACGAATCGCGGGCCGGCGTGCCATAGACGACGATCGGAATCGTAAAGCCGCTGACGACCGTCGACGTGCTGTCGAGCAACAGCTCCGTTTGTGCCCGTTGATAATCGTGGAACTGCTCGATCGGCAACAGATGCACGGCGTCCGGCGTCTTCGCGAGCTTTGGTCCCGAGTAGTAGATGGTCCCCTCGTCGTCAGGAGCGGCGATCGGGCAGCCGTCCATCACGGTGGAAAAGAGCCAGGCCTCTTCGTCGGTCGCCATGCCGTTCGCCTTCATTAGTTCGATGAGGCGCACGGGCACCGGGTCGTCGAGATAATCGCGCATCGCGTCGAGCAAGCGCATCGGCGGGTAATGGAAGAAGTTCACCGCCTTCTGATTCAGCATCGCCATGCCGAGCGGCAGGAAGAAGCGCCAGTTGCCGCGATCGAGCGGGTCCCACACACGCGGCTTCAGTGATGGCTGCGCTTGTTTCAGCCAGTCGGGCCAGGCCTTTTGCGATGTCTTGCCGCTGGCCTTGATCTTGTCGATGACCGCCAACGCTTCAGTTCCGTGTTTGAGGAATCGCGGCAGGTGCGTGACATAGCCCTTCAATTCGTCCGGGCCGTTCAAGTCGAGGAAGAAATTCAATCCGTCAACATTTACGGTCGCAGCCGCTTGGGCGGCGAAGCCGTCGCGAGCGATCATCTGATCGAACCAATGCAGGATCGTCGCCGCGAGCGCTTCGGAGGAGCCGGGGGCGTTTGGGTAGGAGAAGAGCTGCTTTAGCGTGGTCGAGGAGCCGAGGTCAATGCGAAAGGACGACATGGCTGTGGAACTCCGGGAGAGCGTGCCCAGGATGGACGAGAGGCCGGCATTATCGGGGCGGCTAGCGACGAAAGCCAACGAGAAATGGAATAAAGCAATCGAATTTGCCGGCTAATACGATGAGCCAAGTCGTCGCCACGAAGGAATCTCGCCATGCGTCTAGCGACTGTGCTCACGCCGATGTCCGACGAGAATCTGCAATTGGCGGCCCAGTGCGGCGTCACCGACGTCGTCCATCGCTATCCGGGTGAAGACATCGCCGTGCTGCACGCGGCGCAGAAGCGGATCGCGTCCTTCGGCATGCAGTTGAGCGTTGTCGAGGGTTATCTGCCGATCGAGAACATCAAACTCGGCTGTGACGATGGTCAGGAGATCGCGGCTCTCAAGACCCTGATCCGGCAGATGGCCGAGCTTGATATTCGCTTGCTCTGCTACAACTTCATGGCCGGGACCGACTGGCTGCGCACGCGGCTTGACGCCCCAGAGCGCGGCGGCGCCAAGGTGACAGCCTTCGACCTCGCCGAGGTCGAGAACGCGGTCCGGCTCGGCTATCGGCCGCCGAATGCTCAGTTCGATGAACTCGCACGCAAACTGACGCCGGCCAAGTTGTGGGAGCAACTCGAGCGCATGTTGGCGGAGTTGCTCCCGGTCGCCGAAGCTTGCGGCGTCACGCTGGCCATGCATCCCGACGACCCGCCGCTGCCGGAGTTGCTCGGCAAGCCGCGGATCATGCACATTGTCGAGGACTTCGAGCGACTGATGAAGCTCGCCCCGAGTCCCGCCAACGCGATCTGCTTCTGTCAGGGCACGTTCGCGGCAATGGGCGTCGACATTCCGGCGACGATTCGCCGGCTTGGTCCGCACATCAAGTACGTGCATTTTCGCGATGTCCGCGGCACCGCGCCGTTGTTCGCCGAGACATTCCACGACAACGGGCCGACCGACATGGCGGCCGCGATGCGGGCTTACCGCGAGATCGGCTTCGACGGGCCGATGCGGCCGGACCATGTGCCGCAGATGGTCGGCGAAGACGATGGCGAGCCCGGCTATACGATGCTTGGCCGGCTGTTTGCGTATGGCTACATTCGCGGCTTGATGCAGGCGACCGAACGTCAAAAAGCAGAGATTGCCAACTAAGATTGCCAAACACATAATGGGGGTTGGCAATCTCTGCCTGTGGAAAACGCTTCTAGATTGTTGCTGGGAAAGAAGTTGCAGCCGTCTTCCAATGCGCAAAATTCTAGCGCATAGAAGCCCTAAAAATGCTCCTTCAAAGGTCGTCGGTCTGACGATTGGCAAGTTGTTGCAATTTGCATGCGTAGCTGGATTCGTGAGAATTCAGTTCTTCGGCTAACCAACACCTGAATTCTCACGAATTTAGCTACGACGCCATTGATACCCTTGGCCTCTCCGTGGTCGAATATCCTTGCTTCACCCGATTGTCTCCGGTAGTTTGCTAGTACCTACCTGCGCGAGGTCGCCATGACCTGCCTGCCCCGGGCTGTTCTTCCGGGCCTGATTTTTGCATCGACCGCGTTTGCTCAAGCCCCGCCCGCAACCGCGGATTCCACGTTCTTCGAGCAGAAGATTCGTCCTCTTCTGGTCGAGCAGTGCTACTCTTGCCACTCCGCATCCGCCAAGAAGGTCAAGGGCGGCCTGCTGCTCGATTCACGCGAAGCCATCCTCAAGGGCGGCGACACCGGCCCGGCCGCGGTGGCTGGCGAACCCGACAAAAGCTTGTTGCTCAAGGCGGTGCGCTACAAAGACACCGACTTGCAGATGCCGCCCAAGAGCAAGCTGTCGGATCGCGATGTCGCGAACCTCGAACAATGGATCCGCGGCGGCATGGCGTTCCCATCCGCGAGCGTGACGCAGAAGACGACGCGCAAGATCGACATCGAAGCCGGCCGCAAGTTCTGGTCCTTCCAACCACTCAAGCGAGCGGAGCCCGAAGCGGGAGCGAGGGCGACGTCTCGCGTCGACGCGTTTGTTCAAGCAGAATTCAGCAAACGTCAGATTCAACCCGCCTCCCCGGCATCACGAGCCGCCTTACTCCGTCGCGCCAAGTTCGACCTTCTCGGCCTCCCGCCGACGCCGGAAGAAGTCGACGCCTTCGTCAACGATCCAAGCCCGACGGCGTTCGCGACCCGCGTCGACAAATGGCTGGCGAGCCCGCAGTATGGCGAACGCTGGGCGCGCATGTGGCTCGACCTCGCGCGCTATTGCGATATCAGCGAGCAATGGTCCGAGAGCAAGGGTCAACCGCATCACTATCGCGACTGGGTCATTCGGGCGTTCAACGCGGACATGCCCTATCCGCGCTTCCTGCGGTTGCAACTCGCCGCCGACCAGATTTCGGACGCTCGAACGGAAGACCTCGCCGCCCTTGGGTTCATCGGCCTCAGCCCGACCTACTGGAAAGAACTGCAACTGCCGACCGAGATCATCAAGACGATCGTCTCCGATGAGTACGAAGAGCGTATCCACACGCTGTCGAGCACATTTTTGGGCCTGAACATTGCGTGTGCCCGTTGCCACGATCACAAGTTTGATCCAATCACCAACGAGGATTACTACGCCCTGGCCGGCATTTTCGCCAGCACCAAGCTGTCTGATCAATCGCTGATGAATGGCGTCAGCGGCGAGAAGGTCGCTCAGGCCCGCGAGGAGGTCGTCAAGCTCGAAGGCGAGATCAAGAAGCTCAACGGCAAAAAGGAGAAGGACGCGACGGCGAAGATCGACGACATGCAGAAGCAAGTCGCGAAACTGAAGGAGACGCCGGGCTTCAATTCGCAACTCACGCCGGGCGTCCGCGACGCGAGCCTGCAGGTCGTGAACGCGATCGGCACGCACGGCAGCCGGGTGATCTATGACGAAAAGCCGCACGACATCGCCATCGAAATCCGCGGCAACCCGAACAAGCCCGGCCCGTTGGTGCCGCGTCGGTTCGTGACGGTGTTGAGTCGCGGCACGCCGGCGCCGTTCTCACACGGCAGCGGTCGGCTCGATCTGGCGAACGCGCTCGTCAGCGATGCGGAGCCGCTCCTGGCCCGCGTGATCGTCAATCGCGTCTGGAAGCAGCACTTCGGCGTCGGCATCGTCGAGACGCCGAGCGACTTTGGCATGCAGGGCGATCGGCCGTCGCATCCCGACTTGCTCGACGATCTTGCTGCCCGCTTCGCCGCAAGCGGGTGGTCGATCAAATGGCTGCACCGCGAGATCATGCTGTCGGCCACCTATCAGCAAGCGAGCGGCACGCCGCCGGCCGCCGATGCGGGCTATCGCTACTATTCGCGCGTCCCGCGGCGTCGGCTCGACGTCGAAGCCTGGCGCGACGCGCTGATGTTCGTGACCGGCACCTTGAACATGGAAGCGGGCGGCCCGGCGACCGAATTGAACCTGCCCGCCAACCATCGCCGCACGATTTACGGCGTCGTCCGCCGCCGCGAGTTAACCGACATCTTGCGTCTGTACGACTTCCCCGATCCGGTCACGCACAGCCCGAACCGCACGCCGACGATCACGCCGTTGCAGCAATTGTTTACGCTGAACAGCCCCCTCATGGTCGAGCAATCGACGGCCCTCGTGAATCGGTTGCAGAAGGAAGCGGGGGCCGATCCCGACAAGCGCATTGAGCGTGCCTATCGGTTGCTGTTCGGGCGCTCGCCGACGGCGAAGGAACGCGAATTGGGGCTGGCATTCGTGAAGCCGAACAACGCGGATGTTTGGCAGGAATACGCGCAGGTGTTGTTGGGGAGTAATGAGTTTCAGTTTGTGGATTGAACGCGTGAGATTTAGGGCACCCGATTTTCCTGGTATTTACCCCGAAGGGCAACGCCGTGAAGGATTTCACGCCCGAGTTTACCCGGTTTTGCCCCGAAGGGGCCGGGCAGGATAGCCCAGGGCAACGCCCTGGGAATCGGGATCGAATTAACTCGCTGGGCATCCTGAAAGGATGCGGC
>DATANR010000099.1:0-1617 GCA_036266155.1 Gemmataceae bacterium
GGTCGAGCTGACGCTCGACCACCGGCTATTGTCTGCGACCGCTCCGCGGTCAAATTCGCATTCCTAATTCGTGCCGTTCGGTCCCGGCGTCGCGCTGGTTTGCGGGTGCCGTTCAATCAACCCAAAGAACAGCTCCTCCAAATCCACCTCGTGATGCCGCTCGCGCAATTCGTCGAGCGTACCGGCATCCAACACGGTCCCGCGGTGGATGATCGCCACGCGGTCGCAGATCTTTTCGACTTCGCGGAAGATATGCGTTGAGTAGATGATGCATTTGCCGCGTTCGCGAAGGCCTTTCACTTGGTGCATCACTGAGCGTTGAACCAGGACGTCGAGGCCGTTGGTCGGCTCGTCGAGGATCAAGACGGGCGGGTCGTGGATGAGCGCCCTTGCGATCGAGACCTTCTGCTTCTGCCCCGTGCTCATCTTCGAGCCGCGCGTGTTGCGGATGTCGTGCATGCCGAGGGCATCGAAGAGCGCGGCGCTGCGGGCTTCGAGTTTATCGCCCGTCAGGCCATTGAGTCGGCCATAATACTCGACCATCTCGCGCGCCGACATGCGGTCGTAGACGCCGGTCGTGGCGGACAGGAAGCCGACGTGGCGGCGAACCTGATCGGGTTCGGCAAGCACGTCGAACCCGGCGACGCGCGCCGAGCCCGCGGTTGGTTTCAGCAAGGTACAGAGAATGCGGAGGGTCGTCGTCTTGCCGGCGCCGTTGGGGCCGAGCAGGCCGAGGATCTCGCCGGGCCGGGCCGAGAACGACACGCCGTCGACCGCCTTCACGGGCCGGCCAGCGGGGTCGCGGAACGTCTTGCACAGGCCGACGACTTCGATCATGGGACCTCAATAGTCGTCGGGGTCGCGGCGGCGCCGACGCGGATAATCGTCGTCGTCCTCTTCGTCGAGCCGGCGGCGCCGGGGATTGTCATCGTAATCGTCGTCGTAGTCATCGTCGTAGTGCTCGCTTCGCCGACGCCGTTTTGGGCCGCTGGGGACCGTCGCGAGCATGATGACGATCGGGACGATGAACAGAAGGGAGATCGGAATGCCGCCGATGCATCCAAACAGGAAGCCGACCACGCCGGAGATCGGCGCCCCGATCGCCGCGATCGCGAATGCGATGTAGGGCTGGGCGGTCGCGCGTGGTTTCTGCTTCAACACGACGCCGACGATGATGCCCGCTGCCGCCACGAGGACCGCACAGGCCACGCCCATGCAGGCGGCCCCGGCCAACATGGCGTCGGCCTGCGGCTGGTTCTTCGGCTGAAACTGGGCCCACAACATGGGTGCGAAACCGGATCGGGGAAGGGTTGCAATGATCTTAGGGCCAACGGCGGAGCACAACAATTGCCGGGCCGTCCGCCGTGTTTGTAGGTCAGGTTTCCAACCTGACCCATCAATTCCGGTCAGGTTGGAAACCTGACCTACCAGAACGGTTCGCGATACGTATCGATCTTGCCGGTTGTAACGGTGGCACCGAGCCTGCCGCGGGTCGTGAATGCAACGGTTAGTTGCGATTGCTCAACAAACCTCGATAATGCCGGTAAGCTACGAAAACCTTACGGCCCGCTGCCATGCGCGGATTTCAGCTGTAAAAGCGGGTCAAGGCGAGCGTCG
>DATANR010000100.1:0-30849 GCA_036266155.1 Gemmataceae bacterium
CGCCGGCTCGCTATGGCACCTTATATTCGCGCTTCGCGAAGTACGGCCTCTGCCGATCCGCCCTTTCGTAAAGATCTTCCATCAGCACCTCGATCTCCGGCGTGATGGTTTCCGTGGCCGGCTTCACGTCGGCGATCTGAATCTTCACCGGCTTCGTGTAATCAAGCATGCCGTTCCGGAACCAGATCGTCAGCTCGCGGGCGCCGATGGCGCTGGCCTTGACCGTGTTGCCGTCGACGATGGAGGCCGAAAGTTTCACGGGCGCCGTTTGCGTCGACGTCTTCACGTTGCCCATCGTCCGCTCGGGCTTCAAGTCGGCCGATAGCCAGTGGAATCGATTATCGGACAAACGAACCGTGCTGAAGCCGGGCTTCGTCCGGTCCGTGCCGGGTGGTCCGAGTACCTTGCCCGGCTCCGCACGGCGCTTGCGGTTCATCCAATCGAAGGCGTACGGCAGCTCACCCGCAAACCACTCCATGCTGCGCCCCTTGTAGGACACGACGAGCGTCGGGAAACCCTTGGGCATCCAGCGTTCGGACATCATGCGAATGGCCTTCACCGAGTTGCCGAACTTGTCGCCCATGACCATGTAGACCGGAAGCTGATGGAAGTTCACCCAGTATTCGTACGGAATATACAGCGGCTGATGGACCGACGGGTTCATCGGCACGATGCCGGCAAATTGATCCGGGTGCGAGCCGCCGATATCCAGAGCCATCGCTCCGCCTTCGCCATTGCCGAGCAGGAATACCCGGTCCGAATCGACCTGATACGTCCGCCGCAGATGCGACAGGAGTTGCATCACCATCGCGTGTTCGTCCTTGGAGTAGCCATAGCTGACGGCCAGCTTGTTCACGTCCCACCATTGCACGGCGGCCACAATGTAGCCGTTGCGCGACGGTAAATCGCCAAAGCGATCGAGCAGCCCCTGAGCGCCGCGGTCTTGCAATGGATCGGGGAACAAGAGCAATAACGGATACGAACGACCCGGCTGATACTCGTCGGGCAGGCGGAGCAGGAAGTTGACGCCGAGCGGGGAGGCGACCGTCGGCGGCAGATTCACCTTCACCGTGTCGACTGGCAGGACCTCTGGCTGTTCTGGCGGCGGGATGAGCGAGACGAGCTTTTCGAGATCGTCGTACTTAAGCGCGAATTCGCCGGCCAAATATCGTTTGATGACGGCCTGCCGATTGCCGGCCGCCGGCGTGCGGAAATAATCGAGTGCCATTTGCCGGCTCATCCAGACCTTGTAAGCCTGGCCGACTTTCGTCTCCGCCGCGACCTTGCCGAGATGCCAGCCCGTGATCGCCGCCGCGAGCAATTCTTCGGGCGATTGCGAGGGCCTACGGTCTTGCTTGATGTCCTTCTCCGCCCGGTCGGCGAGCGTCATGAACATTTCCAGCCGGGACAAAGTGTCAAGATGCACCTCGTTGCGAACTGCCACGGCGCCATCGATTAGAAACTTGTTCGCGGCGTTGACCTGCTTCGCCAGCACGTCGAGCATTCGCCGGCACTCATTGAATTGCTGCGTGCGCTTGTCATAGTCCACGAGCAGTGCCGTGACGCGCATGGCAACTGGGTTCGGCACATCACCCTTGGGAAACGTTTTGGCGAAGCTCGCGAGATTATCCATCGCCCACTGATTGCGCCCGGAGTCGTGCGCTCGCTCAATCTCGGCGATTATCTTCTCGGCACGCAGACCGTTCACCTCACTCTTGAGCCGGGCGTGGCGATCCTTCTCGGCCGGCAGCGCGACGAGCAGCTGTTCCAGGTCCTTGTCCGCCTCTTCTAACAAGTCGGCTTGTATCCAGAAGCGAATAAGTTTCTCGCGGCGATCCGCGTCCGGCTTGCCGGGCATTTCAACCAAATCAGGATGATTCGTGATGAACTTGCGCACGATCGCCGGGTCCCACTCCTTGAGCAGGAAGTAACGGCCGACTTGATGGCTCGACGAACCCACTCGGATGTAGTGCGGCGTCATGACGCTGATGTGCAGCTTGACCGTATGTTTGACTCGCGGGTCCGCGTCCTCGTATTTCACCACCTTGGTCCAGGCCTTGTAGTCCCAGCCCTGCACGTCGACCGGGTTGCGCGCGGTCGAGGGCAGCTTTTCCTCGCCCTTCGTAAACGTGCGTGTGTAAGGCGTAAAGTCTTTGAAACGATTGGTGTCGCGCACGTCGGCCAATTGCAGTGCGCTGCTCGGAAAGACGGTCCAGCGCGGCCCGTCGTCGATGGCCGTCAGGCCGTTGGCCTTCGTCATGACGAAGGCCATGCCGCTGTCGGGATCAATCCAGACGTCCTTTTCCTTGCCAATCTTGTTGCCGTGAATGGCAAAGCCGTCCTTGAAAATGACCACGTCGCCGTGGGCCGCCACGCCGACCATCAGCACGATCAGGGCCAACGCGGCGGCGGCCCGAACGTTCAACAAAGTGCGAGACATAGTTGTCGTCCATGTCGGTGGCGTGGCCGGTGGCACCTGCGTCCGCGCCGGAAGACTGTCTGACGGCATAACCGTTTCCCATTCTGATCGTTGGCGCGGATTCGTCAAGCGCGTGGTTGCGGTTCGAGTCCCTATTACCGACAATACCCACAATCCCCACCAAGAGGAAGCCAATGCCCATTCGGTTTCGCTGCGTGTATTGCGACAAGTTGTTGGGCATTGCCACGCGTAAGGCGGGAGCGGTGGTCAATTGCCCGCAGTGCGCCCAGCCGTTGATCGTGCCGACGCCGGAGCCAGGCCCCGAACCCGCTGCCGCCCCTACTCCACCGGCCCCCGCGCCGCCCCACGTGCAAATCCCGGATGCCAACCTCGTCAAGCCGTTCGAGCAAGATGATTTTGACGTGTTGCTCGAGCCGGAACCGCCCACCTTGCGGGGACCACACGCGGGCCCGCCTTCGGTCGGCGCGCCGTCGACGTTACCTATCCATGCGCAGCCATTTGCGGTCGAACGGAACTTGCCACGCGCACCGATTCCGATGCCCGTGCCGCAACCTCACCAGCGGTCCCGTGGCATTGTGCTTTCTTCGGGAATGCTGATCTTGGCAATCATTCTCGTCGTGATCCTGATTGGCATTGCGTTCGGCGGCGGGTTCCTCGTTGCGCGGATGATGAACCAAAGCGCCTGAACCGATGACACTCAGATTGCCGTCTGGATCAAGCATTTTCGGGGGTTCCTGGCGCTAGAATTTTGGCGTTGGTTTTTTCGACGCATCTCTTTGCCCGCTAAGCATTTAATGGCGGTTTTTTCAAGCAGAGATTGCCAACCCCCCCTATGTGTTTGGCAATCTCTCTTGGCAATCTCTGCAATCTAATAAGTGCTTGAGTGTCTCGGGCTACCAATGGGGCTGGTCTCAACAATCAGGGGATGCCGGTCAACCGGCGTGTCAACTCTCGAAGTACGGCAATGTCGGGATCATCAATCTCACCGAACTTTGCCCCAATATCGCGGACATCGACAGCGGCGAGTTGGAACACCAGGGCGACAGACGGCACCGCCAGCTTGTTTCGTGCCGACGGCTGAATGAGATGAGTGCCCCCAAAGCGAAGCGCGGCCTGTTGACTCGTCAGCGGTATGGCCAATGTGGTTGGGAGATTTGGAAAAAGGATCGAGTCCTGCCAGATGATGCCTGGACGACGCCCCTGTTGAACACGGCCTGACGCGGGCGGTGGCGTGAACCAACAGATGTCGCCAAGATTCACGGCACAGGCTCCTCAACAATGTCCCACGCCTTCCAGGTCATTCGTTGCCAATCTTGCAATTCGCGCTGAAAGTCCGTGTCCAGTTCCAAGAACCACTTCACGGCTCGACGGACAACTTCATCGGCCGGAACGCCAAGTTGCTCAGCCCGGTCGACGACATCTCGTTCAAGTTCGCTCGCCAATGTGATCGTCATGATTGCCTCCGGCTTGAATTGTGACTCGTCCGACCAATCCAATCAAGGCTGACTACTTCTCAAACCGCACCAACAAATCCCCTGCCTCCACCTGCGTGTGCGGCCGGGCCAAGACCTCGGCGATGCGGCCGGCGCGATCGGCGTAAAGCGTGGTCTCCATCTTCATCGCCTCGAGGGTAAGCAACTTCTGCCCGGCCGCGACCTCCTCGCCCGCGGCGATGACGACCGTGACGACGGCCCCGGGCATCGGCGCGGCGACGTGTAGCGGGTTGCCCGGTTCGGCTTTCACCCGGCGGGCAGCGCCCTCCTTGGCCGCCGTGCGATCGAGCACGGCAATCTCACGCGGCTGGCCATTCAATTCGAAAAACACCTGCCGCCGGCCATCGTCGCGCGCGTCGCCGACCGTGAGGAACTTGATAATCAGCGTCTTGCCCGGCTCAATGTCGACACTCACTTCCTCGCCCGCTTCCATGCCATAGAAGAACGTGCCCGTCGGCAGGATGGATGTATCGGAGAATTTTTTCTGGTGCTCCACGAGATCGGCGAACACTTTCGGATACATGAGATGCGAGTTGAGATCGCGATCGGTCGGCTTGCGATTGAGCTTCTTCTCCAGGTCGGCGCTCAGCGCCTCGAAGTCGGCCGGCGGCAAAGTCACGCCGGGTCGATGCGTGAACGGCTTGCGGCCGCGCAGAATTTTCGTTTGCAGCGCCTCCGGGAACCCGCCAGGCGGCTGTCCGAGCTTGCCTTCAAAGAATTCGACGACGGATTCGGGGAACGCCAGTTCCCGCTTCGGGTCGAGTACCTGCTCCGGTGTCAGGTTGTTGGCGAGCATGAACAGCGCCATGTCGCCGACGACCTTGGATGACGGAGTCACCTTCACGATGTCGCCAAACATCTGATTGACGGCCGCGTACGTTCGGCCCACCTCGTGCCAACGATCGCCGACGCCGAGCGACCGGGCCTGTTGAAACAAGTTGGCGTACTGTCCGCCGGGCATCTCGTGCAAATAAACCTCGGACGACGCGGCCTTGTTGCCGGTCTCGAACGGCGCGTAATCCTTTCGCACTTCTTCCCAGTAATTCGCCGTCGCCTGCAACTCGTCAAACGACATGCCGGGATCGCGGTCCGTGTAGCGCAGCGCCTCGACTAGCGCGTTCAGGCTCGGCTGGCTCGTCAGCCCCGCCATCGACGCGAACGCGCAATCGACGATGTCGACGCGCTCTTCCGCCGCCATCACGTAGGACGCGACCTGTCCGCCGGCCGTGTCGTGCGTGTGGAAGTGGATCGGCAATTCGATTTCTTGCCGGAGGGATCGCACAAGCTTCTTGGCGGCATAGGGCTTGAGTAACCCCGCCATGTCCTTGATCGCAAGCACATGAGCGCCCGCCCGCACGAGTTCCTTCGCGAGATTCACATAGTACGACAGCGAATACTTGTCACGCTTCGGATCGAGAATGTCGCCGGTGTAGCAGATGGCCGCTTCCGCGATCGCATTCGGCTGATTGCGGACCGCCGCGATCACGGGTCGCAGGTTGTCGAGCCAGTTGAGCGAGTCAAAGATGCGAAACACGTCGATCCCGGCGCGGGCCGATTCACGCACGAACGCTTCGACCACGTTGTCAGGATAGTTCGTGTAGCCAACCGCGTTGGCGGCTCGAAGGAGCATCTGGAACAGGACATTCGGAATGGCCGTTCGCAAGCGATCGAGCCGATCCCACGGCGACTCCTTGAGGAAGCGCATCGACGTGTCAAAGGTCGCCCCGCCCCACATTTCCAGCGAAAAGAAGTCGCCATGCACGCGAGCGTAACGATCAGCAATGCGCGTCATGTCAATCGTGCGCATGCGCGTCGCGAAGAGCGACTGATGCGCATCGCGCATCGTTGTGTCCGTGATTAGCAGTTTCTTCTGCGCCCGCACCCACTTCGCGAACCCCTCGGGCCCGAGTTCCAGTAGCCGATTGCGCGTCCCCTCCAGAATCGCCGCTTGTGGCGTAGCGGGTGCAACTGCATGTCCCCGCGCTTCCGCCGGCACGCGCACCTTCACCTCCGGATGCCCGTTCACGATGACGTCGGCAATATACCCCAGAATGCGGCTCGCCCGATCGCGCCGGGATTTGAAGCGGAACAAGTCCGGCGTCTCGTCGATGAACCGCGTGGTCGTCTCGCCGGCGAGAAACTTTGGGTGGTTGATCAAATTGAGCAGGAATGGAATGTTCGTCTTTACGCCACGAATGCGGAACTCTTGAAGACAACGTTCCATGCGTCGAGCGGCGTCGGTAAAGCGGATGCCGCTCGTCGTGACTTTGACCAACAAGGAGTCATAGAAGGGCGTAATGACAGCACCGGAAAATGCCGTGCCCGCATCGAGCCGAATGCCGGTGCCGCCTGACGAGCGGTACGCAGTCAGCCGGCCGTAATCGGGGACAAAGCTGTTGGCGGGGTCCTCGGTCGTCACGCGGCATTGAATTGCAAAGCCGTGCGTCGTGATCTTAGATTGATCGCCCAGCCCAATGTCGTCGTCAGTGAGCGGCGAACCTTGAGCGATCAAGATTTGCGAGCGAACGATATCGTAACCCGTCACGACCTCCGTGACTGTATGCTCGACCTGAATGCGCGGATTGACCTCGATGAAGTAATACTGGCCGGTTTCAGAATCCAGCAAGAACTCAACCGTGCCAGCATTGTCCAGCCCCACCGCCCTACCGACTCGAAGAGCCGCATCGAGAATTTGCTGGCGCACGTCATCAGCCAGATTCGGAGCCGGCGCCAGTTCGACGACTTTCTGATGCCGCCGCTGGATCGTGCAATCGCGTTCGAACAGATGGACGAGATTGCCGTGTCGATCGCCCAGTAGCTGTACTTCAATGTGCCGGGCTCGACGAACAAGCTTTTCGAGAAAGACGTCGGCAACACCAAAGGCGGCACTGGCCTCGCGCCGAGCTTGATCGAGGGCCGGCTCGAGTTGGTCGGGATTCAAGACCGGCCGCATGCCACGGCCGCCGCCTCCCATCGCCGCTTTGACCATCACGGGATAGCCAAGCCGCTCCGCGATCGACCGGGCCTCTTCAATGGTTTGAACCGGGTTGTCGCTGCCCGAAAGAATGGGGACTTGGGCGTCCTTGGCGATCTTGCGTGCCGCCACCTTGTCGCCCAGTTCCTCCAGAATTTGCGGCTTCGGACCGATGAACGTGATGCCCGCCTCCGCACAGGCCCGGGCGAAGTGAGCGTTCTCGGACAGGAAGCCATAGCCCGGATGAATCGCGTCGGCCCCGATGCGTTTGGCGAGTGCGACAATGCCGGGGATATCGAGATATGCTCGAATCGGTTCGCCCGCGCGGCCGACGGGGTATGCTTCATCCGCCTTGAAGCGATGCAGGGCGAAGCGGTCCTCGTGCGAATAGATCGCGACCGTGCGGACGCCGAGTTCATGCGCCGATCGAAAGACCCGGATGGCAATTTCACTGCGGTTGGCGACGAGCAGCTTCTGAAAAGTGCGAACGGGAACCGGGTCGGACATCGACATCTCCGCGAAGGTAGACAACTATCCTATTTCTCGATTTTTCAGCACACAGAACCAACTTCGCGCATTGAGTCGATTGCCATTACGATTGGCGACTGAATGTTGATGGCGGAATCTCCGATGACACAATGGCCGGCCATGCAGTCGCACCCGAAACTGGCTGGAATTAAGGGCTTCGCGCTGGTACATTACCAACACCTGCCAGTTGGCCTCCCGCTATCACCGCCCCTTTCCTGCCGAGTGCCTTCGCAATGGGCCTCCCTCGTTCCTGTCCTGAGTTTCGCCGCACGCTCCAACATCCGGATCGTCGGTCCTTCGTCAAGGCCGGCGTTCTTGGCTCGATGGGATTGAGCCTTGCCGATTTGTTCCGGGTCGAAGCACTTGCTTCGCCATCGCAATCACGGCAAACGTCAGTCATCATTCTTTGGATGCGTGGCGGGCCATCGCACATCGATATGTGGGATTGCAAGCCGGATTCGCCAGCCGAGTTCCGCGGCGAGTTCGGCACGATCCCGACTCCTGTACCCGGCGTGCGTCTCTGTGATCTGCTGCCGATGTCCGCGAAGGCGATGAATAAGTGGGCGATCGTTCGCAGCCTGCACCATCACGACGCGGGGCACTCGACCGGCGACCAGATTTGCTTCACGGGCTACGACTCTGGGCCGATGCCGGATGAAAATGTGCATCCGAGTTGCGGCTCCATCGTTTCGAAACAGCTGGGGCACACAGTCCCGCATCTGCCCGCCTATGTGATGATTCCGCGAATGGTGCCCGGCACAGGACCGGCGTACCTCGGTGTCTCCCACAAGCCGTTCGAGACTCAGGCGGACCCGGCGCAGGTCGGGTCGTTCAAGGTGCCGAATTTCGAACTGCCGAACGGCATCACTGTCGAGCGCGTTGGCGATCGCAAGGGACTGATCAAGTCGTTCGATGCGGTTCGCCGCGACGTCGATACCTCGGGCCAGTTCGACGCGGCTGATCGCTATCAGCAGAAGGCCTGGGATGTGTTATCGTCGCCGGTCGCGCGTGAAGCGTTCGATCTGGATCAGGAACCGATGGCGATCCGTGATCGCTACGGCTTCGCGCCGGCGTTCGATCCCAAGGCAACCAACCGCTGTGGCTGCCCGGCGTGGAGCCAACGCATTCTGCTGGCGCGACGGCTCGTCGAAGCGGGCGTCAGGCTCGTCACGGTCGATCTGCGTTGGTGGGACACGCACGTCAAGGGCTTTGAATCGCTCCGGCTCGGCTTCCTCGAACGCTGGGACAAGGCCTACACGGCATTGATCGAGGATCTGGAAGCACGCGGCTTGTTGGAGTCAACGCTCGTCCTGGCTTGGGGCGAGTTCGGCCGCACGCCAAAGGTCAACAACGACGCGGGCCGCGACCATTACCCGAACGTATTCAGCGCCGCGGTCGCCGGTGGTGGTGTCCGCGGCGGAACGATCGTCGGCGAGTCGGACGAGAAGGCGGCATTTCCGAAGACGAACCCGAAGACGCCGCAAGATATGCTGGCGACGGTCTATCGGCACCTCGGCGTCGACACGAAGGCGGAGTACTTGAACAACGGCCGGCCAGTGCCGGTGTTGCCGAGTGGGAAGCCAATTGACGAGCTGTTCGGCTAAGGCGAGCGGAGCACCATAAGGTGCCCGATGATGTTTGCCGAGTCATTATCGGGCACCTTACGGTGCTCCGCTCGCCGTCACTTTTTCTTCAGCACAATCACCCAGTTCTTCGATTCTTCATTCGTCGTGAATGCGATTGGTCGTCCTTCGCCAGGTGCCGCAAAGCAAATCGTGAGCGTGCTGCCTTCGATCTTGTAGATGCCCGCTTCCGCACGATCGCGGTCGTCGATGAAATCGATTTGCTTCGCGGGCCGTTCGGGATCGATCTTCACCGCGACGGACCGCGTCTGCTCGGGACCCATGCGAATGTCCGCGGTGAGATGGCTGTTTGCCGACAGGCGAAAGCGAATGGCCGCCTTGCGGTCCTTCAAGACGTCGTCCGGTGTCTTGCGTCCTTTGATTTGGATGCCAATGACTTCCCATTCGGCCGCAAGCTTATCCGCATCGGTGACCTCGCGGCTTGCCGGAACGACGGGCACGGAAGCAACCTCGCGACTCACCGGCACTGCGGCCGGAATCATCGGCGTGGGCGGCGGCGGGTCGTTGGTGCCGATCACGGGGCGGAAGTTCTCACCGCGCCAGTAGTCTTGCGTCTTGCGAACGGTCGCGTCGAACGCCTCGACTTCGCGGCGCAGACGATCGGACGTCAGGGCCATGTTGTCGAACGATTTGTACAGGTGAACGCGGCGATCGGTTTTGTCGAACGCAAAATGGGCCGGGCCGATTTTTTCGTTCGCTTCGAGCAAGCGTTTCCAGGCCGTCGGCGGTACGCGATCGGGGTCATCGACCGGTGCGAACTTGCTTTCGAGCCAGATGCGCCGGCCGTCGGTCGACAACGACAGCATGATGTGCACCGGCCAGCGCTCGCGTTCGACGCTGATTTGATAAACGTCCGGCGACAGGGCTTTCGGCTCGAACCCGATGTCGCGCAGGAACTTACCGAGAGCTTCGGTCCCGCTCGCGGCCGGCGGCAACGGGCGCACCAAGGGGTCGGGCTGGGCAACCGCGGGCGTCGCGATGAGAGCGCCAACGAATACGGCGACGCGGAGTTGCATAGTCAATCCCTCCGTGCGGACCGGGGCGATCAGACGGCCCACCATACCAGGGCCGGCTTTTTTCGCAAGTCGGACTATGCTGTGCGTCCCACCCATAATCGGTGCTGTTACCAACGGCCAAGACCTTCGCCTTGCAGCCCAACCGTCCGGCGCGATACCTTAACACCACATCCGGTCGCCATTCCCCGGGGTTACCCTCCCATGCGTGCTACTCGTGTCCTGGGCCTGTTCATCCTCGCCCTCATGCTGACCGTGGCGGCCGACAACGCTCAGCCGGGTCAGCCCGGCGTCAAGACGCAACCGCAAATCAAGCCAGGTGGACCAGGAGTCGGCGGCGTGCCGAAAGTTCCGGTCGATCCGGGCAAGAACCCGATACCGATGGTGCCGGTCGGCGGCGGGGCGGCTGATCCCAAAAATCCGGGCACGACATCGGGGAGCACTCCCGGTAAGGCACCGCTGCCGGAGAAGAAGAAAGACAACGTCAAATGGCCGGAGAAGATCAACGGCAAGACCGTGGAGGATTGCATCAAGGAAATGCGCACGAACCCGGACCCGGTCGTGCGTGAATCGGCGGTGCGGACGTTGCCGCTCTTTGGGCCGGTGAGCCGAGAAAAAGGCTGGGACAACCTTCTTTATGCGATGACGCGCGATCCGGACATCAACGTGAAGATGACGGCGCTCAGCGTCGCACCGTCAGTGGTCATCGGTTTCGCGGAAGCCGTTGATCAGGTGCTGATGGACGGAACCAAGGCGATCGTCAACTACCTCGATTCCGATTCGGTGCACATCAAGTACGACGCCGTGCAAGCAGTGATGGCGTGCGGGCCCTATATCAAGACCGCGCAGCCGCAGGTTGTGCCGAAACTCAGCTTCCGGATGAGGGAGCCAAGTTCGTACATTGTTCGCCGCGCTGCGGTCGCCGCACTGGCTGTGATTGGTCAGGGCATCCCGCCAGGCCCCGAGACCGGTAAGGGCCTCGACCCGGATCAGATGTGCGTCACGAACCTTCTCGAAGTCATGCAGAAGGACGTATGCGTTGTTGTTCGCAAGGAAGCTGTCAGCGGACTCATCGCGATGGGTCCTGTGGCGCAGGCGCAACAGAAGCAGTGGAAGACCGTGCTGGAGAATCTGCTGAAGCCGGGCGCTGAAAAAGACAAGAGCATGCAGATCTGGATCCGCGTGCTGATCATCCATAACGACCCGAACGGGCTGAAGGGTAACGAGGCCCATTTGAATGCGATTGCCGAGGGCCTGAAGTCGCAAGACGACGGGGTGCAGGTCGAGTGTTGTCAAGCGCTAGGCACAATCGGCGAGGACGCCAAGACCAAGCTTCAAGGCATCCTCGATTTGATTGCCGACCCAACTGAGAAGCCGGAAGTGGTCGCCGCCGCCATCACAGCCACCTTGGGTATGAAGTCGCAAAGCGCCATCAGTCTGCCGGTCGTTCAGAAGGCAACCATGCATGTCAACCCGGACGTGGCCAGGATCGCCCGGGAAGCAGTCGACATTTTGATGGGGAAAAAGAAGTAGTCCGCCATCACTGGCGCACAGAAAGCCGACACCGATTTTGCTCATTTTCAAAGGTTGCCAAGAAAGATTGCCAAATACATACCTGGGTTTGGCAATCTCTCAGTTCTTGTCTCCATAACTCCTTTGGAAATAACCGTTTCCGGCGAACGTACGAAAACAAATTCGTGCGCAATGAAACCCGGTTCTTTTGTTGAGCCATTCTTTTGTTGAGCCAGCCGTCCAAAGCTATGACTGTCATATGATCGCCTAATAAAAAGGCGGCGCGAGTCCGCTGCCCGCCAAGGTTGTCATTCCGCCGGCACGTAGGGATTTGTGCGTTTCTCGTGGCTGACTTTGGTGACTGGCCCGTGTCCGGGATAGATGACGGTGTCGTCCGGCAGCGTGTAGAGCTTCGAGCGAATCCCCGCGGCAAGCATCTCGAAGCTGCCGCCGGGGAAGTCGGTGCGGCCGATGCTGCCGCGGAAGAGCACGTCGCCTCCGAAGACAAGTCCGGCATCGCGAACGATGAAGACAATGTGACCCGGTGAGTGGCCGGGGATCTCGCGAATATCCAGAGTCAGCCCGGCGAATAACACGTTGTCGCCTTCGTGCAGCAATTGATCCGCCGGCGGACTGACCAGGTCAAAGCCGTAAGTCGCGCTAAGGTTCAAGTTCGCATCGGTCAGCATCGGTGCGTCGCCGACCCCGATCGCAAGCGGCGCATCCGGATATGCCTGCTTCAGGTCCGCATTGCCCGCAATGTGATCGGAGTGGCCGTGCGTATTCAAGATGGCCGCGGGCGTCAGGCCCTGCTCTTTCAGGAACGCGAGAATGGCGTCGGGCTCGGTGCCGGGGTCGATCACCACGCAGTCGTTGTGGCCCGGCAGCCAGGCGACATAGGTGTTCTCCGAAAAAGGCAGCGACACGATTGTCTGAATTTGGAGACGCATTTCTGCTCCAGCTTGTCCTTGCAGAGTAAAATAGGACAACCTAACATGAGACACGGCGACTTGGGTCGCGGTGTGGAAGCTTTAACCCTCAACGAGGCTCGTCCATGGCGAATTATCTGACTGACGGATACCATCGTGATGCCGCGGCCTATGCCCCCGAGGATGCTCGGGTCGGCTTCATTCGCCGAACCTACATGCACTTGGCCGGCTCGGTCGTCGTGCTTGTCGGCATCGAAGCGTTATTGCTCAAGCTGGTCAGCTCGGCCGACGGCCAGGGTTTCCTGGCTCAGTGGTTCGGCAACCCGATCATGCTGTTGCTCGTGCTCGGCTTCTTCATTGTCGGCGGCTTCCTGGCGCGCTACATGGCCCGCTCCGACATGCCGCCGGCGATCAAGTATCTCGGCCTGTTCATGTACATCTGCGTCGAAGCGATCTTCCTGCTGCCGATCCTCTTTTACGCGACGGTGCGGCTCGGCGACTCGGGATTGGTCACGCAGGCCGCGGCATTGACATTGATAACCTTCGGTGGCTTGAGCCTGACAGTCTTCCTGACCAAGAAGGACTTCTCGTTCCTCGGCTATGGTCTGATGTTGGCGAGTTGGCTGCTGCTCGGCTTGATCGTTGTCGCCATCGTGATGCCGCTCATGGGTGGACCGTCGATTGGTCTGGGAATCTGGTTCAGCTTCCTGGTAATCGCCCTCGCGGCCGGGTTCATCCTCTACGACACGTCCAACATCCTGCATCACTACGGGACCAACGAGCATGTCGGCGCTGCCCTGGAACTGCTCGCGGACGTCGTGTTGCTCTTCTACCACATCCTTCGCGTATTGATCATGACGCGCGATTGATGTTCGAGTGCGAAACGCAAGCGGCCCCCGGTTCTGTCGGGGGCCGCTTGCGTGTCAGGTTGTCTCTATCCAAGCCGCACTTTCGCGCCAAAGTCTTTCGCCGTGGAGGAAATGAAGTACGTCTCGCAGGCCGCGTCGATCAAATCGGGGCTGAAATTGACGCGCTCCATGTTGTACTTGGCGATCGACGTCATTTGCTCGAGCAAGTCGCGTGGCTGACACATGCGGAATGGTCGATTTGACGGGCGGTACCATTTCTCGATCAGGTAGTCGATTCCGGCCTCGTCGAAGTCGACGCGCTTGCCCTTGCACACCAACTCCCAAATCTTGCGATACTGCACCTCGCTTGGATCGCGGATCTCGATCTTGAACTTGATCCGGCGGAGGAACGCTTCGTCGGCGAGTTGGTTCGGGTCCAGGTTCGTCGAGAAAATCAACAGTTCATCGAATGGCACTTCGATCTTGGTGCCCGTTGCCGTGGTGAGATAGTCGTAGCGCTTTTCGAGCGGCACGATCCAGCGATTGAGCAAATCCATCGGTCGGACTTGCTGACGCCCGAAGTCGTCGATCATGAACACGCCGCCGTTGGCCTTCATCTGCAATGGGGCCTCATAAAACTTGCCGCTCTCGTTGTACTTGAGGTCCAGCATCGGCATAATCAGCTCACCGCCAACTACGATCGTCGGTCGTTTTACCTTAACGAACCGATTGTCGTGCATCGATGCCTTCAGGAGAACCCCGCCAAGGGATTCGAGTTGCTCCTCGTCCTTTTTCTCCGAATGCAAGATCGGGTCAAAGACCTTGATGATTTGACCGTTCGCCTCGACCGCATGGGGGATAAAAACCGTGTCTCCCATGAGCCGGGTCACACGCTCGGCGACGCTCGTCTTGCCGTTGCCCGGAAAGCCAAAGAAGAAGATACTGGCGCCCGAGTTCATCGCCGGGCCGATCTCGTTGAACACGTCTTCCGTGATCACCAGATCTTCGAACGCCCGCTGAATGCTCAGGCGCGTGACGACGAGTTTGCGAATACTCTGCGCGAGCACCGATTCCACGTAGTCGGCAAACGGCACCGGCGCCGGGCCGACATACGCGGTCTTCGTGAGTGCGTCCTGCACCGCGGCCGTTCCCTTCGGCGGCTTGATCTCGTAGACGAACGACGAGTCGCCGCTCGACCCCTTCTGGCCGATGATGTCGATCAGCGTCTGCTTGCGCATGTGCTGCAAAACAAGCGAAATAGCGCTGAACGGCACACACAGATCGTGCGCCAATTCGCCGCCCGTGAGTTGGCCGCGATTGTAAATCGTGCGCAGAATCAGATCGAAGATAAACGGCAACGGCAAGCCGAGGTCTTCCCACTTGCCCGCCGGTCGCGGCTGATAGGCGTTCGAGATCTTGGGGACGGCTTCCTCAATATCGGGCGGTGGGTCACCCAGGAGCGTCACGCCTTCGAGATCGCCGGCCGCCGATGCCTCCTGGAACAACTTGTCGTAATGGCCTTTATGCAATCGCAGATGCCGGAGCGCCTCGACGTCGTTCCGTTCCTCTGCCAGCTTCAGACACTCTTCCAGGGCGGGAACGACGACGTACTTGATTCCGTCGATGTACATGTGGTGCAGATATTCCCCCGGCCGAACGTAGCAGTCCGGCAGATGGTACTCCTGCTCTTTCATCTGGTCGTAGAATTCGGGTGCAATAATAAACCGCATCCGTCGATCCCCAGTGGTTCTTGCCCGCCAGAAGAAAGTTTACGACACGAATCGCAATTGGGTGGTGGCAGCAAGGCATGGGCTCAAAATGGACGCGTGTCGTGTCAAAGCTATGACATCGAGTTGGAGTCCCGCCTTTAGGCGGCAAAGACCGGCTAAAGCCGGGACTCCGACTCCTCATTTATGATTTGGTGGGGCATTTGCCGTCAATAACCGATAGGACTCGATCAATCGTTCGCGAATGGGCGCCGCCCGATCCGATAACTCCTTCTGGCCCCGCACATACTCTTCCTTCCCCTCCAGTGTCTCGATCGCGATCGGCTTCAGGCCCAATGATCGCAAGTCGTAGGGGCTCGCACGCATATCCAGTTGCCGGGCTTCCGCCGCCAGTTCAAAGGCGTCCGCGATCAGTTCACCCGGCACCCACGGTGCGATCTTGTACGCGTACCGGTAGAGGTCCATCGTGACGTGGATGCAGCCGCGCTGATCGAACCGGTCAGTCGTTTCACGGTTCAGTTGCAATCGATTGCGCGGCACGGCCGCGGGCGTGAAGAAGCGAAAGGCATCGTAATGCGTGCAACAAAGCTGCTCGCGCTCCACGACGGCCGCGATCGCATCGGGTGCAAGGCGGAGCGGCGTTCGCTGATGGCGAACCTCGGGCGTGTGGTAAACCATGGCCCATTCGTGCAAGCCGAAGCAGCCGAACAACGGCGGCCGCTGGGCGATGCCCTCGAGATATTCCAGAGCCCATTTGGCAAACGAACGGCGATGGTCGGGAAACGAATCGGCACGCAGGACCAGGCCGCCCGCGACGGGAGTGACTTCGATCCAAGGAAGATCGCCGGGCGCGGCGTTTTCCAGGATTACGTTGGGACCGGGCGTCCAACGCAAGAGGTGTGCGGGGCGATAGGAGTAGTATTCGAACAAAAAATCGCGGACGGGGTGCTTTTCGCGGCGGGCCGAGCGTTCGACCCGGTCCAGCGCGAACGGGGCGAGGCGTTCGCGATGGCGAGCCAGGAGTTCACGCCAGACGGGCTCGGAGAATTGGTCCACGGAATAATTGGCCGCGTCAAACCGCGTCCCGGCACACGATGATGACCCGCGATCGCTCGGGCAGCGTGACGCCTGGATCGACGGGACGGACCAACCCGTTTTCGACAACACCGAGTACGGCAACCGGCCGGTGCCGCAATAGATGCTGTTCCATGGGCTTGGGCGTCACGCCCGCGATGTCCGGTGGAGGCAATTTCGGTTCCTCAGCGATTAGCTCGTCCAGCAATTTGCGATCGCTATTGCGGGTATCGGATTCGGAAACAGTCATCACATGACCCATTTCGTATGCGGTAATCACAAATACGGGCGAGTCTTCCACTTCACCAAAAACATTCGGAATTTCATCTTCATCACGATCATACCGCTAAATCACCCAGATCCCTCGGCCGGATGGAGTTTCCGCATACATTTCGAACGATCCATCGCCGCGCTCGGTCATCTGAAATACGCGATCGAACGACGCTTCGACCTCTTCAGCCGAGAGTGCATGGTTGGCGATCTTCTGCAGATTCCAGTCAATCCACTTGAATCGTCGCATTTGCAATGCCTGGACGGATTCGCTTGCAGGATTGAAGCTGCAAGCAGCTTATATAAGCCCATGATGCGCCAAATAGCGCTCCGCATCGAGCGCCGCCATGCACCCCGTCCCCGCTGCCGTGATCGCTTGCCGGTAGTAATCATCGGAAACGTCGCCGGCGGCAAAAACGCCTTCGACACTCGTAAACGTCCGGTTCGCGGTCGTCCAAAGGATGTAGCCCAACTCGTTCGTCTTGACCTGCCCTTCCAGGAACGCCGTATTTGGCGTGTGGCCGATCGCGAGGAAGACGCCGGAGACGGGTAGCTCCGTCTTGACGCCGGTCTTGTTGTTCTTCACGACGGCCCCTGTCACGCCAACCTCCTCGGACCCGAGCACTTCCTCCAACTCGGTGTTCCAATGAATGGCGATCTTGGGGTTGTCCTTCGCCCGTTGCTGCATGATCTTGCTGGCCCGCAACGTGTCCCGGCGAACGAGCAGGTTCACCGTGCTGCCGAACTTCGACAGATAGTTGGCTTCTTCGACCGCGGTGTCGCCACCGCCAATGACCGCGATGCCCTTGTTTTTGAAGCGTGGCAACGCCCCGTCGCAAACCGCACAGGCCGAGACGCCGCGATTCTTAAATGCGTCCTCGCTGGGCAGGCCGAGGTAGTTCGCCCGCGCCCCGGTGGCGATAATCATCGTGGTTGCCCGAACCTGCTCGCCGTCTTGAGTCGTCAGGACAAAGGGCTGCTTTGACAGATTGACCTTCACAACGTCCTTGGAGACGATGCGCGTGCCAAAGTTCCTTGCTTGTTGCCGCATCAGCTCCATTAACTCACGGCCATTGATTCCATGGTTCGGCTGCGGCTTATCCTTTGTCACCCAGTATGGTTGCTCGTCCTCATTCAACGCGGACTTGAGAAACTCACGGGTGTGGCCACTGGGCCAACCGGGGTAGTTTTCGATCTCGGTCGTCAGTGCCAGCTGGCCAAGCGGCAGCGTTCCCTGCGTGCGATTCTTGTCGTTGTGCGGGTCGCCTTCCACAACCAGTGGTCGAAGGTTGGCGCGAGCCGCGTAGATGGCGGCAGCCCAACCGGCCGGCCCGCTGCCGATAATGACGACATTTTCGATGGCCTGATCCATGTTAACTCCGATGTTCCTAGTGCATAATTAGTTGTAAGAAACAGGCAACGCACCACCCACGCGGAGGTTACCGAGCCCCGGCGATGTTACGCCTCACCGACCTGCGCGAGATCCTGCGCTATATTCCTCAGTTTCGCGACCGCACCTTTGTCATTGCCCTCGATGGGGCCGTGGTCGCGGACGACAACTTTACCAATCTGCTCCTCGACATCACTCTGCTCCGCTCCCTGCGGATCGGCGTGGCCCTGGTCCATGGCGCCGGTTTGCAGGTTCGCCAGCTGGCCGCCCGTGAGGGTGTACGCCTGACCAACAGCGATGGCACCGGCATCACCGACGGAACGTCCCTGCAAATTGCGATCACGGCTTCGAACCGCGTCAACCATCAACTGTTGCAAGGTCTCGCCGACAACGACCTCCGTGGAGCGACCGGCAATTTCATCGTGGCCCACCCGGCCGGCATCCTCGGCGGCGTCGACCATCAGTGGACGGGGAAGGTCGAGCGCGTCGACACCACCATGCTCCGCGGACTGTTGGCCCAGGAGGTCATCCCGATCGTCGCACCGCTGGGATTCGACGGCGAAGGGCGCACCTATCGCCTGAATTCGGACGCAGTGGCCGTTGAAATCGCCAAGGCTGTCGATGCAACCAAACTTATCTACCTGGCCGCGCATCGACCGCCCAAACACGAAGGGCGCACGCTCCGCACGTTGACCACGGACGAGGCCGCCGCCATCCTGAAGAAGAACCGCGGCGACATCAATCCGACTGAGGCTGTTTCCAAGCTTGAGAACGCTCTCAAGGCCGCCAAGGCCGGGACGCCGCGCGTTCACATCATCGATGGGACCATGCCCGAAGGGTTGCTCAGTGAAGTGTTCTCCAACGAGGGCGTCGGCACCCTCGTCCATGCCAATGAGTACCAGTCGATTCGCAAGGCCCAGAAGCGCGACGTCCGAGCCGTCTTCGGCTTGATCCAACGCGGCGTCGAGGCCGACGAACTCCTGAAACGAACGCGGGCCGAAGTTGAGCGCACAATCGACGATTACTTCGTCTTCGAAGTCGACAAAAACCCGGTGGCTTGTGGGGCGCTCCATCAGTTTCCATCGCTCAAGAAGGCCGAGGTCGCCAGCATCTACGTCGACCCGCGTCACGAGAACCGGGGCATCGGCGCCAAGCTCATCAAGTACGCCGAGGAACAGGCTCGACAACTCGGGTTCGAGACGCTTTACTGCCTGTCGACGCAAGCCATCAACTTCTTCGTCCAAAAGGGCGGCTTTCAGCTTGGCACGCCCGACGATCTGCCGCCCGCCCGCCGCGACGTTTATGATCGCAGCGGCCGAAAATCGCAGGTCCTGGTCAAACCGTTGTGATGCGGAAGCAGCGCCTTTGCGGCATTTTCGTAGCTGGATTCGTGAGAATTCAGTTCACTCGTGCGGGCCAAGAGCTGAATCCTCACGAATCCAGCTACAAAGCTTGTCTTGCACTCCATTGGAGGCTGGTGGGCTGCGACCGGATTCACCAGCCGGATCCATCCGGGCAATTCGCATGCATCGTCCCTACAATAATCGAACCTACTGAAAAACGCGACGGGACCACATGACCATCGACGACAACGACAACGGCTGGGATTCATTGGCCGAAGACCTGGGCATCGAAGCAAAACCCGCGGCAAACGCCGAGAAGCACAGTGCCCCGCCGCCAGCCCCCCGTCCGCCGGCGCGACCTGTTGTCGCGCGACCTCAGCTTGTTGCCGAACCGGAGCCCGAGGCCGACGACTTCGGCACGGGAGTCGTCGAGGAGCTGCCCACGCACGCGGCACTTTACGATCCCGGTCCTGAATCGATCGCGGACGAGACCGAGGGCGTCGACGACGGCATGAACGATGTGCTGGACGACGACTTGGAAGGCGACGAATCCTTAGAAGCTGGCGATGAAGCGTCCCCCCAGGAGGGGGGCAAACGACGCCGACGACGGCGCCGGCGCAAAAAGAAAGATGGTCCGGAAGACGCCGCCCCCGCACCTGTCGCAGATGTTGAGGATGACGACAGCGTTGTGGAAGAAGGCGAGGCGCCGGCCCCGCTTGACGAAGATGACGATGACGAGGAAGCCGCACCGAGCGCCATGGACGAAGAGATGGAGGCGGAGGCAGCCGGCCCGCGTCCCGAGTGGCACGTCATGACCTGGCTCGAATTGGTGGCCAAGCTGCACCGGCCGGGGTGAGCCGAGTTTCGTGGCATAACATTCCGATGTTGTGCGGCCGGCCAAGCACAAGATCGGAATCTTATGCCACGATGTCTGCCGGGGTCGAGGCTGACCGTCTGAGCCGGGCAAGCCGAAAACGTTTGGGCACGACTCAATGGCTGAATTTGCCGGCGACCGCACCTTCACCTTACCCGTTGAGGTTGTCGCCGCGCGCTTGAGCGACGCCGGCTTTCTCGTCGGGTGCCTGGATAAGGTAGATCAGGTGCTCGAAGCGGCGCCCGATCGCGCAGTCTTGAAGCTCCGAACGGGTTTCTCCTTTCTCAGCACCACGCTCGAAGTCACCCTGAATGTGGTCGAGCGCTCGCCAACGAAAACGACCTTCGAAGCGTTGAGTCGCGGTGTCGGCGCTTCGAGCCGTGTGAGCGCGACTTTGAACTTCGAAGCGGACAGCGATGGGACAAAAGTGCATTATGAAGCCGCCATTGTCGAACGCACCGGGTTTCTGAAGATCGTCTCTACCGGCCTGATTCAGGCGGCAGCTAAAACCGTGATCGAGGACACTTGGAAATCCATCGAGGCCAAGCTGAAACTCGCCTGAGACATGACGCCGAATGTGTCCGCAACGAGAATTCTGCCGGCAAATGGAACCATTTCGAGATACAATGCCATCAGATTAGATAAGCGCCCTCCTACCAGCCCACCCAGTCTTGTCCGGGACCCCGCCGATGAAGGAAGTCGTCCGCGCCGCTTGCCCCGGTTGCCAAAAAACGCTCAATGTGCCGGCCGAGTGGACCGGACGCACGGTCCGCTGCAAACATTGCGGCCACGCCATGCAGATTGGCGCCGTGGCAGCGCCCACGGCGGCTGCGGTCCCTGTGCCCGCAGCCGTTCCCGCCGCAGGCCCCATGTGGGAGCCGCTGCCGGCCACTGTCCCCGAATACACGCCGCCCGCGGTTCCCCAGGCGCTCCCGGCTCCGGCCGCCGAGGCGCCCCGGTCGAAGTATGTCTCCGCATTCGACACGCGTGACAAATACCGCGGCCGCGGATCCTATCGCGGCCCGAAGAAGAACGCGTGGATGAAGTTCGCGGTTCTTGGCGGCGTGCTGGTGTTGGTGGCAGTCATGGGCGTCTTCGGCGCCAGCAAAGCGGGGCTGTTCCGCAAAGGCGGAAGCCCGACGCCGGGCATCGAGCCGGGCACGACGCCGATCACGAACAATAACGGTGGTGGCGGCGGCGGCGAACCTGGGACGGTAGTCTCAGGCACGTTTCCACGGCGCATGTTGGCCATCACCATCCACAGCTACCTCTATTGCAACCCGTTGCACAACGGTGACAACAGCGGCTATGCGATGGAGTCCACCGGGCGCACGGGCACCGAGTCGGCCGTCTATGTCCTCGCCGAACGCTGGCGAGTGCCCAAGGACCAGCTCTATCACTTGACCGACGCGCCGCTCCTGGAAGAGCGCAAGGCCGCCAAGCAAGCAACGCCCAAGAAGGGTGAACCCGCCGCGCCCATGGTGCCAGCCAAGAAAGCGACCAAGGCCTATCCACTGCGTTCCGTGATCGAAGGCACAGTTACCCAGTTCGCGGATTCATCGCGCGAACAGGATCGGATCGTCATCCTGTTTTGCGGCCATGCCATCGAAAAGAAGGGCAAGACCTATCTGGTGCCGCTCGAAGGCGACCTCGACGAAGTTGAGACCTTGATTCCGCTCGACTGGTTCTACGAGAAGATCGGCGCTTGCAAGGCGCAGGAAAAGACGGTTATTTTTGACGTGTGCCGGTTCCACCCGGGCCGCGGCATCGAGCGGCCATCGCCCGGAGCGATGACTGAGGCCCTGGAAACGGCCCTCCACGCATCCCCCGACGGCGTGTCGGTGATCACGAGTTGTTCCAAGGGTGAAGAATCAATCGAGACGGACGAAGCTAAAGCGGAGTTTACGTTCGACACGCCCGGCGTGAAGTTCAACGGCATTCCCGTGCGTGGCAGCTATTTCCTAGGGATGCTGCACGGGGCCTCGCAGACCGGCAACCTGAACCCGGATAAGAAACTGCCCTCCCCCGCCGACCCGATTCCGGTCGAGCGCATGACCAAGTGGATGGCCCCGAAGGTTAATGAAGTCATCCACTTCAAGTTCGCGGAACGAACCGAGACGCTCAAGGCGACCATCAAGCATCGGCCTGAGGTTGCTTACAACCCTGCCGAAGCCGCGCCGGGGCGGTTCGAGTTCCCCCTGCCGCCGCCGAGCGCTGATCCGCGCGCGGTCACCGCAATTATCCGCGAGATTCAGCTTCCACCCGTGAAGTCGTTCCGCGAAGACGCCCCGCCGCCGTCGATATCCGATGTGCTGCCGTTCTCGCAGGAAGCGCTCAAGGACTACTTGGCCGGCGAACTGAATCTCGGCGACAAGCCGAACGATTTCCAGAAGGCGATTCTCGACGCCGTCTCCGGCATGCGGGGTCAACGCGGTTCCGGCAGCGGGACCGATCTGCCGGAAACCTTTGGCGGCGAGACGTCGGACAAGGCCAAGGAAGAGCTGCGCAAGGTGCAAGAAGTTCCGGCGAAAGTCGAAGCCGAGTTGCAAGATCTGCTCGACGACCTCGAAAAGGTGGCGGAGCAAAAAGAGAAGCAGCCGAAGCGCTGGCAGGTGCACTTCGATTATGTGGCCGCTCAGCTCAAGTTGCGTATTTGCTACGCGAACCAATACAACCTCGCGCTGGCAAACGTCCGTAGCGGCAAGATGCCCGACTTGAAGCCCGGCGAGAACGGCTATCGGCTGACGGCGGAGACGACGCTCGATAAGAACACGCCGGCCAATTACAAGGAAATGTTCAACGAGGCCCGCAAGGCGTTGACCGACCTGGCCAAGGAAAACCCGAATACGCCGTGGGCCCTGCTGGCGAAGAGCGATCGCACCGTGGCCATTGGGTTGCGGCTGACGGCGGGCACGGTGGTTGGGGCGTTCAAGTAGTTGTCGACGTCAGAGCTACTTTCCGAGTCTTCAGACCGTTACCATCGCGCATGAACGCGGGAGGCGTCGATCAAGACCTCATGATGGTGTCGCACATGCTCGATTCGTTCGCGCCCTTACCTGTTTCGGCGCACAAAGTATCAATTGCACGAACGACTCAACAATCGAGGGATTAGACTGGCGGCTCAGGACCGCAACCGGAAATGGCTTTCTCATAAGAACTTGCGTCCTCACCTATCAATCGCTGCTTCGTGCCGACTCGTTCGAGGCCGCCGCTTCCGAATTATGAGAAATACGTTCAGGGGGGTGGGAGGGCGTGAACGTATCGCAATTGCGCACGTGAAACGAATCGTGTCTTAAGGTCACCGGTCCGAGCCGCCGCCGCGACCGCCCAGGCCGCCGTTCTGGTCGCCCGGGTTGCTCCCGCCGGCACTGCCTCCGCCATAGCGATACGGGACAGGCGACGACTGGCTGGCGATCAAGTTCGGCACCACGTTCAGCGTCAATCCGGCATTGTTGATGAGCGAGTTGTAGGTGAACCCGGCCGAGATCGCCATGTCGGTGCCGACACGGGTCACATAGAGGCTATTGGTGAGCGACGCCTTGTAACCGAAGTCATACGCCGTGATCGCGGTCACCGCATACTTCGGCCCAAAGACGTACGTCAGCGACGCGCTGAAGAGCCGGCTCTGCAACGGATCGACATGCTTGTAGGCCAGGGCGATGCTGGTTCGATCATCGCGATAGAAGAACGTGCCAATCTCCCAATAACGCGTGCCGAACTTGAACGGGTCAACCCACGCGTTGGCAAACAGGCCGTTGCGATCGCCCACGTTCCAGATCATGTGCCCTTCGAGGAAGCCGAAGAGGCTCCCATAATTATCGCGGTTCGCGACCGGGAACACCGAGGCGGACAGGTCGACCGTCAGCCAGTCGACGGTATGCTCGAGGCCGGGGTAGCCGCGTTTGGTCTGGAAGCGCTGCCGCCAATCGAGCTGAAGCTCCTGGATGTCGTCGAGCGTGTCCGGCTTCGAGTCGACTAGCCGGCGGATCGCGTACATGCGTGGATTGAAGCGCTCGTAGGAGCCGAACGCCAACGCATATCCCTTGCCTCCGGGGAGAAGCTGCGGAAACGTCGGCTCCCAGGGAATGATGTCCTGCCACGCCTGCTGCGTTGAGTCGTCGTTGAGCCGATCGAGCTGCGGCATGTTCACCCACGCCGCGGTCGAGCCGGCGACATAGTAGTTCAGGCTGAACAAATTCTTGTGATAGAGCCCGTTCAAGTTGAAGAGTTCGCTCTCCACATCGCGGTAGAGTTTCGAAAGCGGCATGCTCGCCCGGATGCCGCCGCCGCCGTAGAGCCGGCTCTGCCCTTCGCCAAAATTGTTCTGCGTGTAATAGGCCAGGTCGAGTACGCCGTATGGGACCACTTTCGCCGGCCCGAGGTCGAACGGCATGCTCAGTTCTTGCATCCAGTCGAAGCGGCCAGTGCTGACGCCCTTCTCGGGTGGCGGGACGTAATACGCCTGCGGGAACTGTACCGGTGGCGGATAGTTCACGATCGGCGGCGTCCACGTCTGCAATTGCGCGAACGCGGCGTTGCCCCACGTGTGATAGGTGAAGCGATCGAAGAGCGATTGGCCCAACAAGTAGCCGTCGACTCGCGGCAGCCAGTAGGTTTCGTTCACCCAGGTGCGCGCGAGCGGCGATTCAACGAGCAGCGTCGCCGCCGCGTTGCCACGCTGGTATTTGCCCCAGATGAACGTCTCTTGGTTGGCGCCGGAATCAAATTCGAACTTGTAGTACTGCTCCAGGAAATTGTGATCGGTCAGGTAAGCCACCTGGGCTTGAAGCGAGAAATCCTCGTATTCCTGCAAGTGCCGGAACAGGAAGCGCCCGCGGAGATGCGTCGGCGAATACTCATTCTCACGTGTGCCGCCGAGAATGTCGGTCCCGGCGTCGTTGACCATGTAGCCTTTGATCAACGTTTGGAAGGGCGCGTCCATGCCAAAGAGCTTGTCGTCGATGCGCGTGTAGTTGGTGCCCAGCGCGGGCCCGCGGCGAGTCATGTAGTCGGTCAATAGGTCCCAGCGCTCGTTCTTGAGCGGCGTCAGACCGATCAGCTTGAGCATGTCCCAGTTGGCGTAGGTCTGAAACCCGAATTGCCGATCCTGTCGGAAGGTGACGCCCTTGAACGGCCCGAACGGATCATTGATGTCGGCTTTCCAGAACGGCCAGTACCAGATCGGCTGGCCGAGCAGTTCGGTCGTGAGGTCCTCGGCCTCCATGATCTCGGGCTTACTCTCGACTTGTTCACCGCTGTCGCGCTTGCGGAACGGCGTGCCGAAGATCGTGCGCTTGAGCGATTCTGGCTCCTGATACACCTGCACGCGGTCCATCCGCACCGAGAAACCGGGATCGGAAGGCAAGCGACTGGCGCTGAGCACGGCGTCGAAGGCCGAGAACTCGGTTGAACTGAGTTGCAGAATTTCCGGGGACGTCAGGTGCCCCGTGTTCACGTAGCCTTGCTTCAAATACTCGACGTCCGCGTTGGTGGCGATCGCCTTGTGCTTGTCGATGTCGTAGTAAACGCGATCGGCGCGAACTGTGCGTGCCTGCGTGAGCCCTCCGCCAGCGCCAACGTCGCCGCGGTTGGCGAAGCGGATGACGACGTTGCCCTCCAAAAAGACCTCGGCGCCGTTGTCCCCCTGACTGCCTTCAGGAGACGACATTTGATCAACGTCCTTTGTCGCGTCGGCATCCTTTTTCCAGATAACGATACGGTCGGCTTCCATTGAAATCGATTGCAATGCACCTGTAGTGAATTTCGCTTCGAGCTTGACACCGCCAGTCACGATCGATGCCTTCTCGTTTTTCTTGCCCGTCTCGACTGGCGTCACGGTGAACGGCCGGTTGGTCCGTGGCGACAGTAGCAATGTTCGCGTCTCGACTAGCGGAACGGGGAGCACCGTGGTTCCGGCGACCGGCGGCGGTGAAGTGCCCGCCCCTGGCGTTGAAGGAGCCAACGGATCGGGTTGAAGCGCGATGGCCGGCTGTACTGGAGAATCACCGACGGTCGCCGAGCCGGTCGCGACCAGTGGCAAGCCACGAGCAGCTCGGGCACGTGCATAGAGCCCGGTGTTGGCCATGGATTGTTCGTTCACCCAGCCGCGCAAACGAGCGAGCGAGGCTGTGCTGAACTCAAGAACAACCGCTTCGGCCTCTTGCTCAGGCTGACCGCGCGTCTTGACACGAACCTTATTTTTTTCGTGCTGAGCGGCGTAGATCACCACGCGAGCCGGTTCACGCTTTTTCAGAGCACGAGCGTCAATCCAGACGACGGCACGCGGAGCCGAAACTTGAGTATGATCCTGCTCAATCCAGATTGAGCCACCGAGAACGTAAACGTCTTCGCCGTTCTCGGTCCATTGATAGGTTTGATCGGCGAAAAGCGAGAGCGGGACCGTGCCATCGGTCTGCGGCTTCAGGCGCAAGATGTCCACCGCCCCCGCAGCCCTGGGGGCCACGAGGGCAAGCAAGAGCGCCAAAGCCGGCCAAGGGAACACGCGCCCGGCCACGGGACCTCCCCATGCGGAGGGTTGGGCCGACGCCCATAAGACCCCCGCCCCGTCATGTTGCGAATGAAGGCCGGCCAATAGCCGAGTCGCCGCGGCGCGTCAATGCGGACCGTGGCAGGATGTGGGGCGAATTGCGAGCGCAGAAACTGGGGGGAATAGAGCACCGCAGGCACGGATTGCGATAGGCAGGTTCGGACAGTCTGCTTAGCCGGCCTACAATTCGAGCGCGTCGAGGTCGTCCATCAACTTGTCGAGGTCGTCCTTGGGCCCCGATTCTTTGGCCGATTGTCGTTTGGGAATCCCGACAGCCATGCCAACGGCCGAACGACCGTCGGCCACCAGTTCACGATCGCGTTCCTCGACTGCTTGGGAGAGCGCGTCTTTCACTTCGCCACCGAACAACCGAGTCAAATCGATCTTGAGCCCGGAAATGGCGCCCACCGGCGCGCCCGCAATCGCGGCGGCCTTGTACTCCGGAAACATGATCGCTTGTTCCGGGCAAACACGACTGCAAGCGGGGCAGCCCTTTTTGCAGCTATCCTGATTCTCCACCAGGAGGCGGTCCATGGAGTCGACGCCGTAGACGCCGAAGAGACAAAAATCGAGACACTCCAAACAATTTGTGCAGCGACTGTAATCGACGACCGGGTACCAGCGTCGATTTGCGGGCGTCAGCAGTTGCTCCGGCGTGAATGCCGTAATTGCAGGCCCGTGACCGTTTGATTCCGCCTTGATCGGAACAGTAAGTTCCAGCAGTGGAGCCGCATCATTTGCACGCGCAGCCTGGCGCCGTTCATTCCGTTCTCGACATTCGACCGCGATGCGTCGGATTTCCGTCAAGTACGGATCTGGCGTGTTGAAATCGCGCAGGTCGACGCAATAAATGTGTCGATCGGGGACGACGCCGGCAACGCCCACGCCTTTAGCGGGCGCCGGCGGCTCACCCGAGTCGTCTTCGTCCTCGGTAGCTGGCTTGAGTTGCGAGAGTCCTTCATGCCCTTTGATGCCCATGCGATCCAGAAGCCAGAACGCGGCACGCGGGAAATGCCAGGTCAGCACCGCAAGATCGCCGTGGACGCCCTCAAGATACATGCGCCCCGTGTGCTCCGGATCGAGATCGTAGAGATTGGGAACAATTGAAACATCGAGCCCCGGCTCCATGATCAATGCGGCCGCGATGCTCTCTTCCAACGAGCGCTTGGCGGGGTGTTTTCCCGGCGCCTGCGAGAGAACGACAGTCAATCGGCTCCGACTCATGAAAGCCTCTAATTGGTTCCAGTCCGCGACTCATTTTCCCCGAGTCACAAGAATGCTGCTTTCGATCGTGACGACCGTCTTCCCAGACGAGCCCGTGCACCGGCCACGGATAGTCACCTGCTGGTCGGGTCGTAGTCGTTCAATTTGCGCCTGCGCCTCACGCGGGAATTCGCAACGCACCAAGCCATCGCCGGCAGCATCAAGTTCCACCGCGAGTCGACCAAACCTGTCGCGGTCGACCCTGTGGACCTTACCGCTGACTTCGACGACTTTGTTCTTGTATTTATTCTCCGCCTCAAGCGGCTTGGTATCGAAATCCTCGTAAAGTGCCTCGGCCGTGACGATCACGGCCTTGCCCTCACGCAACTCTTTCGCCTCTTGAAGCCGTTTGTTCTCCGCAGCCTTGAAGAACGCTTCATTCTCTTCGCGCACCTTTTGCATGCGCTGTTCCGTTTCTTCGTGCATCTTTTGGACGCGATCATCCGCCTTCTTGTAAAAGCTCATGCCGAGAGCAAGCCAGATGCCTCCCACGATCAGGGCGCCGGCACTCACGCTGGCCCCGGCAATGGGCAAACCTCGGCCAGTCGATTGGCCCGCCGTGAAGATGCCAATGATGCCGATCACCAAGGAAACTGCGGCGATCGGCATCCCAACAAAGATGGTGCAGGGAAATGCACTGAAGAGAAGGCCGAGGATTCCAAGGATCAGGGCGACCAGGCCCGGCACGTTCAGGCCCTTGCTTTGCACCGGCCGCGATCGCACGATTGGTTCCCGGTCACCGCGTCCCCGGCGGCGATCGGCGTAATCGTCGTCGAATGCCTCATCCCGGTCGCGGCGGCGGTCGCTGGCCATCGCGATGTCTCCGCGAGTACAAGACTGGAACGGCGAACTGTTAGTTTCGCATGTGGGCAATGGAAGTCAATCGACCGTTACTCGCCCATTTGGCCCTTGAGAATGCGCTGAGTCTGATCCCAGGTGGACGTCAGGAAGTTGTGATATTCCTGCACATTCAATGTTCCGGTCAAATCGCCGGTCATTTCAAAGAGCCATCCTCGCCCATAGCCGTCGACGTTAATCATCGAAGGGTCTTTCAAGACGTCCTGATTCACGATTGTCATCGTTCCCGCAATAGGCGCGAAGAGGTCGGACACCGCCTTCGATGTTTCGATGTTGCCAATTTGCTGTTTGGGAGCCAACGCGGCGGGTGGGGTAATCGACCAATCAAGAAAATAGACGTCTTGCATCAACCGCAACGCGTACGACGTGAAGCCAAAGCGATGGGCGCTGTCACCGGGCCGGCACCACATGTGGTTGCGGCAATAGCGCAGGTCCGCTGGCAAAACCGCGGCGAACTTGCCCATCTCGAAAGTGAGCGAATCGGCCATCAGGTGTAGCGCGTCCCGCGGTATTGCGTGTCAAAAAACGTCGGCAGATGGCGGTCGATCTGCAAAAGCCCGGCCGGCGTCGTCTCAATCGACGTCGGCTTGACCGTCAACCATCCCTCGTCTTGGAGCTTCTCGAATCCCGTTCCGAACTCCGCGAGGATGTCAGCGCCGAACTTGTCGCGGAAGTACGCGGTCTCGATGCGTCCCGTCTTCAGTTGCAGGATCATCTCGCGAATGAGCCGTTCGCGCGGCGTCACCGGCAACGCCCGGCCTAACGGCAATTCATCGCGATTCAACTTCTCGATGTACTGCTCCCAGGTATCGACGTTTTGCAAGTGCACGCCATTCATGTGGCCGAACGACGCGACGCCAGTGCCGAACATGTCGGCCCCGTGCCAGAGCGAATCGCGGTAAATAAAGCGCGTTCGTGCCTTGTCACGGACCACCGTGTAGGCGCTTGAGATTGTGTAACCGGCCTTCACGAACTCGCCGAACGCGTATTCGACCCACGCCCGTTTGGTCGGCCAGTCGGCAATTGCCAGCGATGGTTCGTCGTTGCCCAAAACCTTGAGTTCCTTCGAGAAAACCGTGTTGTATGGCAGCTCCATCTGGTAAACGGTCACGCTGTCCGGCGCCATGTCGATTGTCTTGCGGACGCAGGTGCGCCAGTTGTCCCAGTCCTCGCCGACCATGCCAGCGATGAGGTCGATGTTGATCTGCGGAAACGCGAGATCGCGCGCCCAGCCATAGGCACGATAGATCTCGTCCTCGAGATGCGCCCGGCCGTTATACTGCAAGATCTCGGGCTTAAAGTTCTCGACGCCGAGGCTCAGGCGCGTGACTCCCATATCGCGGAGCGCTTCGAGCTTATGTTGCTGCAACGTGCCCGGCTCGCATTCGAAGGTCACTTCCTCAGCCCACTCCCACGGGAGAATCTCCTTGAGTTTGGTCATCAACGCCCGCAATTGCGTCGCGCTCAAATACGATGGAGTGCCGCCGCCGAAGTAGACGTAGTGCAGCGGTCGGCCGCCCACGACCGGCGTCTTGGCGAGCAGGCTGACTTCTTTGACGAGCGCATCGAGATAGACTTCGATGTCCTTGGCGTTCTTATCGGTGTACACCCGGAAGTAGCAGAACTTGCAGCGCTTGCGGCAGAACGGGATGTGTAGGTAAAGCCCGAGCGGCGTGCCTGGAACAGGGGCCGAGTTCAACGCAGCCTCGGCCTCCGGCAAGAATTGCGGCTTCCAGTACGAGAACGGCGGGTAGTTCGCGATGAAATAGTTGCCGAGACCAGTTTTCTCCTGGTCAACAGCGGTGGCAATCGACATCAGCAAAGCTCACGACGGGCGCGGTGCATGAATTTGTTATACAGGCGGGGTCGGGTCGCCTTTCAACGACCCATCTTCACTATATCCCGTTCTTGTAGGTCAGGTTTCCAACCTGACCCGTATTGACCGGTCAGGTTGGAAACCTGACCTACAAGCAACCTGACCTTGCACGGCTCACCCAGCTTGTTATACCCGCGGCCATTGCTTCAAGGTCGGGCGGCGGGGGTATATGCCGTTCGGCCGCGAGGGAGGGGGAAATTATGCGGTTCACCTTCGCACTCTTGACCATCGGCGTCACAACGTTGGC
>DATANR010000101.1:0-16622 GCA_036266155.1 Gemmataceae bacterium
TCGGTGCGTAGGCCCCGGCCTTCTTTGGGGTACTGCTTGATCTTGCTGCTCTTGTAGTCCACGTGCAGCGATGGAGTGACCCCATCGGTCAGGACGCGCGTGCGAAAGCGGCTCGGCGTGTCCCGGCGCACGCGCCGCGCGCAGATCAATTGCACTTGATCCGGTCGGCCCAGGTCCAGGTTCTCGCGGATCACCTCCTCGAAGAAGATGCGACCCGTGTGCGGACGATCGAGCACCTGCGTTAGCGAAAACTCGGCCTGCAGGATCGACACGTGGTAACGATAACCGGCCTGGCGATCGGCCGCCGTGTACGGATGCGGTAATTTCGCCAGCCACTTGCGCAACAGCGCATCAATCTTGGCTGCCGACAGGCCGTCACAGATCTCTGGCAAACGCTTGGGGTCAGCGCACGAAAGGCTGCCGTTATCGAGCGGTTCGAAAGCGCTCCCTTCCTTGGCCAGTTGCCGTTTGGCATATTCGTGCCCGTTGATGCACAGCTTGGCGTTGTACGGGAAGTACGTGCAGACCTTCAGGAAGAATGGACCGAAGTCGTCATCGATGCCGTAGAAGTAGAACTGCTTCACCGGCGTGGCGCTTTTGACGATCCAAGCGTACTTCTTACCGTTGCTACCGGTGCGTTTCTCGATGCGGAAGACGGTGGCCATCTCCTGAGCCTGGCCGAGAAACAGCACGCCTTCGGTGCCAGGGAAACGCGCCCGATACTCGGCGGCGACATCGTCCTTGCGTTGGCCCTTGCGAAACTGGACGACCGGAATGCCGTGCCGCGCGACCAAGTCATCGACCTGCGGCAAATAGGCGTTAGTCATGACCCCCATCAAGGACGACGACGCCACCGGTTGGCCGCGATGGTAGCGGAAGAAGCAGGCGGCTTGCTGCTCAGTCTGCAGTTTCGGCTGGTAGACATTGAGATATATCCGATCGATGCCCTCGACTTCGAGAGTGACGTGATTGCGCAGGACATCAGCCACGCTGCGAGGTACACTCATGATTGGCTCCGGTCGACGCCGATCCTCCGGGATCACTACCGCCTTGAGCGGTTCAATCATTGAGGCTGCGCCAGCAGACCTCGCCGATCGACCGGAGCCATTCTTATTGACACCGACCCCAAACATGCCTCGTCGGTCTGAGGCACAGCCTCATTAGCTGTCGATCCGGTATTCGCTCGAGTCCGAGACGGACGTGGGCAGGACTACGAATCGTCTCTCAGCGACTGATACCGCGTGCAGGCTTGTGCGGGGAATAACCTGCGAATCCTGAAAAAGGTGGACGGAAACGTGCGATCCGTGTAAGAGATGTAGTGTGTAAGTTTTCTGCTTGTCCAAATTTGCGTAAAAAGCACTGATGGACTGGGAGTTTCGGGACCAGGAGGTCGCAGGTTCAAATCCGGTCAGCCCGATTCATTTTGCAGAAACCACTGCACCAAACTCTTGCGTCCTAATGCAGCCTCCTAGAAAGGCGCCCGAACCATCCGCTTTTCGAGGCGCATGTCGATCTCATAAGACGAGAATCATCCCCCCGTAGGCTCGGAGTCGCGGTTCATGAGCCCCGCGTCCGACTCTCCTAAGCCAGCAGATCGCAACCGCTTGAGCCGAGGGGTGATCGCTTCCGTCCTGTTGGTCCTCGTTGTCGCATTGTCGATCTATTGGTTCTACCCCCGTCCCCAAACACAGGGGGTGACGGATCCGTTTCCAATTCCTCCATTGTCGGTAAGCCCTTACCTGAACACCAAGCCGGATGTCGCATACGTCGGCAGCGAAGCGTGTCGCCATTGTCACCCAAACGAGCATGCTTCTTTCCGCCGCACCGGCATGGGTCGCTCGGCAGCCGCGATCGACCCAAACCAACTGCCGCCGGATGCCAATTTTGATCACCCGGTGTCCAAGCGACGATATCAAGTGCACCGCCAGGACGATCGGCTCTGGCACCGCGAATCGCTCCTGACCGGCGGAACGAGTGCGATCGTTCTCAATGACGTTCCCCTTACGCACGTGGTCGGGTCCGGAACGCATGCGCACACGTTTCTAGCGGAGATTGATGGGTTCCTCGTTGAATCACCCATCACGTGGTATACCTCCCGGAAAGCCTGGGCCATGTCCCCGGGTTTCGACCGAGCCGAGCACGCCGGTTTTCAACGCCCTGTCAATGAAACGTGCTTGTTCTGTCACACGGGCCGATTCGAAGTGATCGCGCACAGCGACCACCGCAGCAAAATCACTGAACCGGCCATCAGTTGCGAGCGCTGTCACGGGCCCGGGCAACTCCACGTCCAGCATCATTCCTCGAAGCAGTCCGCTCGACGAGTCGATGCGGGAGGCGATGAAACCATCGTCAATCCGTCGCGCTTGCCGCGGGCTCTCGCCGAAGCGGTTTGTCAGCAGTGCCACTTGCAAGCCAGCGCTTTGGTTCCGGCGCGCGGTCGCAAGCCGTCGGATTATCGGCCGGGCCTCGCTCTCGAGGAGTTTCGCCACGACTATCGGCTCGAGGTAGACAATGTGCCGGTCAAGGTCGTCGGCCACGTCGAACAGTTGCGGCTGAGCCGATGTTACCAGGCATCGTCCATGACCTGTGTGACATGCCACGATCCGCATCACGAGCCGGAACTCGCTCAACGCGATCAGCACTATCAGGCCGTCTGCGTCTCATGCCACAAGCCTGCCCAGTGCAGGGTGGATACGCAGGTTCGAAAGAAGCAGAGCCCGGGCAACCGCTGCATCCAGTGCCATATGCCGCAGGCAACAACCGAAGTTGAACACGTGGCCTTCACGCACCACCGGATCGGCAAGCAGTTCGAGTCGCCCCAGGCTTCTTCGCAGCAGGCCGGCGACCTTCGGCCCGTCCTGACGTTGCCAACGTTGACCGAGGTGGATCGCAAGCGTTCGTTGGGACTCGGCTACCTCGAGGCGGCAAACCGATCGAGCGACCAGTCCGCGAGTCGAGGATATGCGCAAAAAGCTCTGGATTTGCTCTCAACGGTTCGTGATGCCGGCTTGCGCGATTCCCTCGTCGACGCGGGTTTGGCGGACGCGCATTCCCTCCTCCACCTTGATGCCACGAAGTACGCCGAGGCGGCGCTGGCACATCCAGATTTGCCTGCCCGAGAGCGCTGCACGGTGATGCTTCAGTACGCCCAAATGCTGGCCAAGCAATCGCGATTGGATGAGGCCGTCGCTACGTTGCACGAACTGCAAAAATTGCGACGAATGGCCGTCGACTCTCTGACGCTGGCCGATTGCGAACGAGCCCAGGGCAACACCGCCGAGAGCATCGCCGCGTTCGAACAAGCCGTTCGCATCAATCCGCGATTGTGGAAAGTGCACCGGATGCTGGCAGAGCATTATCGCCGGCTGGGTAACAATGAAAAAGCAGCGTGGCACGAGGCGCGGGCCGTGCCGTGAGCGTCGCCGCCATCATCGCGGCCGTCGACCACTCATTCCCTGAAAAATCCCATCACGTTCGGAGCCGGTTCCGGGTAAACTCTCCTTGGTGAATTGCCCGCCGCTGTTTCACGCCTGGCTCGTTTCTGTATGCGTCGAATCGCTTTCATCGCTTTAGTCCTCGCCGGGCCCTTGTGCGCTGCCGACCCGGAGCCGCACTGGTCGCTGCAACCGCGCTCGCACCCAACCATTCCCGCGAACCGTAGCCCGGCGTTTGCGATCCGGAATCCCATCGATGCATTTATTTTGGCTGGGCTGGCGAAGGAAGGTCTGACGCTGGCGCCGGAGGCCGATCGGGCAACGCTGATTCGACGGGTGACTTTCGATCTGATCGGTCTTCCACCGTCACCGATTGAGATGGAAGCATTTCAGAACGATCCTTCGCCCAATGCGTATGAGCAACTGGTGGATCGGCTTCTCGCGTCGCACCACTATGGCGAGAAGTGGGGACGGTACTGGCTCGATGTCGTGCGTTATTCGGAGACGGAGGGGTTCGAGTACGATCGTCATCGGTCCGGAGCGTGGCGTTATCGGGACTATGTGATTGATGCGTTCAACCGCGACAAGCCATATGACCGATTCGTGTTGGAGCAACTCGCCGGCGACGAGATTGATGCGACGAACGAAGAACTCCATATCGCGGCCGGCTTCAATCGCCTTGGACCGGTGCGGCGCAACGCCGGCAACCAGGAACTCGCCTTCAGCCGCAATGAAGTGATGACGGAGATGGCCGACGCGACCGGCGCCGTGTTTCTCGGTTTGACAGTAGCGTGCGCTCGTTGTCACGATCACAAGTTCGACGGCATCACACTGGACGATTATTACTGCTTCCAATCGTTCTGGGCGGCGACGCAAGAACACGACATCGTTAGAGCGAGTCCGGCCGAGCAGGCCGCATGGAAGGCGAAGACGGACAAGATTCAAGCCGAGATCAAGAAGGCGCAAAAGGCATCCGCCGCGGCGACTGGCGACGCGCGGGATCAACTGGAGGCCAAAACGAAAGAGTTGGAAGCAACGTTGCCGCCCCCGCTGGCGGCCGTCTGCACGGTGCGCAATGTCGCCAAGGAGCGAACGCCGGTCCACGTGCTCAAACGCGGCAACACGGACAAGAAAGGCCGAGCCGTCGGGCCGAAATTACTGGGCATTGGCTTCGTCGAAAAGGCTTCGGAGTTGCCGGCCGATGCTGCCAATCCGCGGACGACGCTGGCAACGGCGATTGTTCAGCCTGATAACCCGCTGACCGCACGCGTGATGGTGAACCGCGTCTGGCAGGGACATTTCGGTTCGGGAATCGTCAACACCGCGAACGACTTCGGAGTCAATGGCGGACGGCCGAGCCATTTAGAGTTGCTCGATTGGCTCGCGAATGAGTTTGTCGCCAGTGGCTGGAGCATCAAGCAGGTGCACCGGCTGATCATGGTCAGCAGCACCTATCGACAGGCTTCGCCACATCCTGCAATGCAAGCCGCCTCTGCCAAAGATCCCGACAACCGATTGCTTTGGCAGTTCCCTCGCCGGCGTCTGACCGCCGAAGACGTTCGTGACTCGATACTCATGCTCGCGGGTCAGTTGAACCTGGCCTGCGGTGGACCGAGCGTTGTCGTGCCCGTCGACGGCGACCTCGTGAAGTTGCTCTATGCTCCGTCGCAATGGGCCGTCACTACCAACCGCGAGGAACACGATCGACGCTCGGTTTATCTGCTCGCCAAGAGAAACCTGCGGTTACCCTTCATGGAAGCGTTCGACCAGCCGGACGCGGCAACGAGTTGTTCCCGCCGGGAATCGAGCACACATGCGTTGCAAGCACTTGAACTTTTGAACGGGACGCTCGCGAACAATCTGGCGAACGCTTTCGCGGCTCGGCTTAAGCGTGAAGCAACCGGCCCGGATTCCCAGATTGACTTGGCGTTCAGACTGGCCGCCAGCCGACCACCGACGGCACGCGAGCGGGAATTGGCCGTCGAGTTTCTGCGGACGAGGCCGCTGCGCGAGTTCGCCTTGGCGATGTTCAATCTGAATGCCTTCCTCTATGTGAATTGACCGATGCATCGCATCATGCCACGCAATCGACGCGAATTCCTGACCGATGCCTTTGGCGGCTTCGGGGCGCTTGCTTTGACATCGTTTCTCGCGGAGCAGGCAGACGCCGCCGATCCGCTGGCGACGAAGAAGCCGCATTTCCCCGCGAAGGCTCGCAGCGTCATCTTCCTCTACATGGCCGGCGGGCCGAGCCACCTTGACACCTTTGATCCCAAGCCGCTGCTCAACAAGCTGAACGGCCAGCCACGGCCGGCGGAGTTCGGCGAGGCGAAATATCAGTTCGTGCCCAAGGGGGCGAAGCTGCTTGGCTCGGCCCGCAAGTTCACAAAGCACGGCCGTAGCGGCATCGACGTCTCGGACTTGTTTCCCCATACGGCGAAGTGCATCGACGACCTTGCCGTGGTCCGCTCGTGCTATTGCGACAAGGTTGTTCACTCTGCCGCTCAATATGAATTGTTCAGCGGCCGCGTGACGCCCGGCTTCCCGAGTGTGGGCTCATGGATCGTCTATGGCCTCGGATCGGAAAGCCAATCGCTGCCGAGCTATATGGTGATGCCCGATCCGCATGGCGCTCTCGAAGGTGGGCAGCCTATGTACGCGAACGGCTTCCTGCCGGCTGTCTATCAGCCCACCATGCTCGGCGGCGGCCCACGGCCGATCCGCAATCTCGATCTGCCGCCCGGCATCAAGCCCGAGGATCGGCAGAAGACGGTGAAGCTGATTCGCGATCTGAATGAAGCGGCTGGCGATGTAGACGACGAGTTGGCCGCGCGCATTCGATCCTACGAACTCGCTTTCAAGATGCAGACGGAAGCGCCCGAGTTGTTTGACCTTGCCAACGAAAAGCAGGAAACGCTCGACCTCTACGGCATCGGCACGAAACCGACGGATGATTATGGGCGACGTTGCCTACTGGCCCGCCGATTCGTGGAAAAAGGCGTCCGTTTCATCGTCGTCGTGTCCGGAGGCGGGGCCGGGAACATGCAGTGGGATGCGCACAAGGACATCGAGGAAAACCACAAACGCATGGCCGGCCAGACCGACAAGCCGGTCGCGGGGCTATTGACCGATTTGAAGCGGCGTGGCTTGCTTGATTCAACATTGGTGTTGTGGGGCGGCGAGTTCGGACGTTCGCCGGAAGCTCAGGATGGCGTTGGCCGCGACCACCATAATCTCGGCTTCACGATGTGGTTGGCCGGCGGTGGAATCAAGGGCGGTCGGTCGGTCGGCGCCACCGACGCTATTGGGCTCAAAGCCGTCGAAGACCCGTACCACGTTCGCGACATCCACACGACGATCCTGCATCAACTCGGCCTCGACCAGGAGAAACTGACATTTCCGCACCTCGGCCGCCGCGAACGGCTCACGCTCGTGGAAGGGAAGGTCATCAAGCAGATCGTGTGACTTGTGAACCGTCAAGTCATGAATGAAGTTGGAGTCCCGGCTCTAACGGTCTATTCCGCCGAAGGGTGAGACTTGAACTCCAAGTTTTAGCTTTGACACGACACGAGTGCGGCAAGCCTGGAGTACCGAACGTTTGGCATCCAGAAGTGGAAACGTTGTTTCGTTCGCGGTTACGTTTTGTTTGGGCGGAACGCCACCCGACACCGCGCCATGACATCGGCATAAGTATCTGTCGATATGCACTTTATAGCCGATGCAGTCGCGCGACCGTATTATGAGAAATACGTTCAGGGGGGTGTGCGCGGCGTGAACGCATCGCTTTTGGCGTCGTGAAACGAATTCCGGCCCTTGGCACGAGTCCCCTGTTAAGTCTTCAATCAGAATTTGAAGTCCCCGCATGAGATCGATCATGTCGTCGAGGCGACGACACTCGACGAGGTGACGCCGCCGAAAACCGAAAGGAAAAAGCCGACCCCAAAATGATTATGACACTTGATCAAGACCCGTCAGTGTTCCCGTGCTGGTGCTGAACTTGTCCGTCTCGATGCCCAGTCGCTGGAGCATGCTGACGTAGAGATTGCACAACGGTGGCGGGTTGTCCTCGTTGAAATGCAGATGCTGGCCGTGCTTGAAGCCGCCGCCCGCCAGGAGGACGGGCAAGTTCTTCACCGAATGGCTGCTGCCGTCACCGAGGTTGCTGCCCAGGAAGACCGTCGTGCGATCCAATAAAGTATCGCTGGCCTCTTTCGACTGTTTCAACTTGGCCAGGAAGTCGCGCAGCGTTTTCATCGTCTCGACTTCAACGATCTTGAGCTGGCTCAGCTTGTCGGGGTCCTTGCCGTGGTGCGAGAGATCGTGATGGCCCAGTGACACGCCGGGGATCGGCGGCGCGTAGGTCGAGCCGGCGAGCATGATCGTGATGAGCCGCGTCGAATCGGTTTGCAGCGCCAGGTGCGACAGGTCGAAAAGGAGCCGCGTGCGGCCAATGAGATCGGCCGCATTGGGAATGTCTTGCGGCGGCGGAACATTCACCTTGGGCTTTGGCGTCTTGGCCCAGGTTTCGTCGCGGACCAGACGCTGTTCCAACTCGCGGACGCTGGTGATGTATTCATCAAGCTTGTCGCGATCGTCGGCGCCCAGATTCGATCGCAGGCTTTTTGCCTCATCGCGAACATCGTCCAAAATGCTGCGACCATCTTCGAGCCGCGTCACCTGAGCCTTCACGTCTTCGAGTTTACCGTCGAGGAACAGTTTGGCAAAAACCTTGGACGGCGAAGTGCTCGCCGGCATGAGCGCCCCGGTGCGCGTCCAGGAGATACCGGCCCCTTCGCCGGACAGGGCCAAGCTGGAAAAGCGCGTCTGGCCGCCGATCTTCTCGGCCGCGAACTGGTCGAGCGAGATAGCGTTGCGGAACCCGGGCCGGCCCGCCCCTTGAATTCCCGTCAAGAAGCTGGCCGACGCTTGATGCGCGAAGCCAGGGCTCATCCCGGCATGCGCCAAGCCGGAGACGACCGTGAAGTCGCCGCGAAAGTCCTTCAGCACGTTCAGGTAGGTCGTGAGTTCGTAGTCGTTCCCCGTTTTCTCGGGAAAGAAGTCCGGCGGGTGCAGACCGAGCGGCGTGCAGATGCAGACCATGCGTCGGTTTGGCTTGAGCGATTCACCGGCAAGCGCGCGTGGTGCGAACATGTCAAGCCAAGGCAACGCGAGGGACACGCCCGTGGCACGGAGAAAGGTCCGACGATGAACGCTCATGACAACTTTCCTCGGCGTCCTGATCCGCCAGTTACTTTTGCTGAAATAGCTTGCTCTGCACAATCTCATTGACCAAAGATCGCAGACCATAGTTCTTCGGCTGCACCCTGGCGACAATCGCGTCAACCTCGGTCCGATCCGCTTTTCCAGGCGCCGCGCCAGTTCCGTAACTCAACAGTTTTTCCGTCAGCGCTCGAGCCAATTGGTCTTTGTCCTTTAACAAGAGCTGCTTAAACTCGTCGATGTTCTGGAACTTTTGCCCATGGGGCATCACATCGGCGGCGTCCACCGGCAAGCCCTTCTTGTACCGCATCGTTCGGCCATTCACGATCGCCGGGTCGCCCTTGCCGACGCTGCGGTAATTCTCACGCCAGCCGCCAATGACATCGAAACTCTCCAGAGCAAATCCGGGCGGATCGATCTTGGCATGGCAACTCGCGCACTCAGCTCGTTCCCGGTGTTTGGCGAGTTGCTCGCGAATCGTCTTCGCGCCGCGGATGTCCGGCTCGACGGCCTCGACGTCCACCGACGGCTTTGGCGGCGGAGTGCCAAGGATACGGTCGAGCACCCAGGCGCCGCGCAGGACCGGCGACGTCGTCGTGCCGTTGGCCGTGACCTTCATCACGCTCGCCATCGTCAAGACGCCACCGCGATGGCTGTCCTTGGGCAGCGTCACCTTGCGGAACTCCATTCCCTTGACGCCGGGAATGCCATAGTGCTCCGCCAGCCGGCCGTTGAGCATCGTGAAGTCGGAGGCGACGAAGTTGGTCAGGCTCAGGTCGTTCTTCAGCACTTCGTCGAAGAAAAGTGTCGTCTCTTTGACCATCGCGACCTTGAGGATGTCGTCGTATTCCGGATAGAGCGACGGGTCGGGAGCGGTCGCGTCGATATTGCGGAGCGCGAGCCACTGGCCGACGAAGTTCTCCGTGAACGCGTGGGCCTTTGAATCATTCAACATGCGCTCGACTTGTTGTCGAAGCGCGTCGGGATTGTTAAGTTTGCCTTGCTCCGCCAATCGCAGCAGTTCGTCATCCGGCATCGAACTCCACAGGAAGTATGACAACCGGCTCGCCAGTGCGAAATCATCGAGCTTGCCGGGCTTTTCACGCAAGAAGAGAAAGCCGGGCGACACCAGCACAGCCTTCAAGCCAGTCCGCATAGCAGTTTCAAACGAGGCTTTCGCGTCCAGCTTTGCCTTCACGCGCGCAAGAACCGGCTTTACCTCGTCGTCGGTTACGGCCCGTCGAAATGCGCGACGCATAAAGTCCTTGAGCAGCCGTTCAGCATCAGCAATCGGCTGTTTGGACACGACCTCGACGCGACTCTTGTCCTCCGCGGTCGACGCCGGACCTTGCGGCTGATTGCCAAATACCTTGCGGTGGCTGGGCGGCGGCCAGGTGTCGTGCAGCGGACCTTCGATGTCGATCCATTGCACCGCCAGGCCCGGTCCCTTGTAGTCCTCAGCGCCCGCCTTTTCGATGACGGGCGGCGTCACGCCAAGGCCGTCGACGACGATGCGAGCAAAGTTCTTGGCTTCGAGTTGATCGGTAAACTCGATCACGGTCGGCTTGCCCGGTGGAACTTCAAAGTAGCCGATGATGCGTTCCTCGGTCACGGCACCAAAGGTGCCGGCCGTCACGTGAAAGGTCACCGGCTTGTCCGTCTGAAACGCGTACGCGGAAATGCGGAACCGATAGTTGCCGCGGAAATGCGTAAAGAAGTTCCACAGCGTGACCTGGATGTTCGCCGACACCCACGAGCTGAAGATCGCGACCGCATCCTCCAGGTGCCGATAAACGCTGCCCTTCGGCTTGACCGATTTTTCATCCTTGATGTCGAAGCGCTTCTTGATCATCCACGGCTTTGGACCGTTCACGATCGCCGCGTCGAGGACTTTGTCGGCCGCTTCGAGGTATTGCTCCATCAAGAATGACGACACGTGCAACGATTCGGCACTGTTGTCGAAGCCGTTTGTCGCGGAGTCGGCCGGCAGAACATCCTTCAAATCGATCTCGACTCCCAACAAATCGCGGATGGTGTTCTCGTACTCGGCCCGATTCAAGCGGCGCAGACCAACACGCCCTTGAGCGGCACCCACCTGCTCCACGCGCTCGCTGATCCAGTTTGTCAACGCCTTTGCATCCTGAACCGGCGGACGCGGCTTTTCCTTGGGTGGCATGGCGCCGGACTTGACTTGCTCAAGGACTGTCAGCCACTTGTCGCGATTCACTCGAGAGTCGAAGTCCTGCGTCAAACTATCGACGCGAAAGTTGCCTTTCGGCTTGTTCCCGGAGTGACACGACTGGCAATGCTGCTTCAGAAATGTACTTGCCGACTCACTGGCACGATCCGGATCCGGATCGGCGGTGCGCACGGATGGGCCAGTCGTGCCCAGGCAACAACCGACGACTCCCACGACGACAATGATCGCTCGTCGTCGAGTCGGTACGAACTGTCTCAAGGTCATTCTTCACCTGCGTGTCGGGCAACGCCACAGTGTTGAGTAGTCTACCCGATCCACGGCTCCGGTTCACTTCTTCAATGCCTTGTCGATGAACTCGAACAACGCCTTGGTCGCCGCATCGTCGGGCAGACCGATATCGGCGTTCACCTTGTTGTGCGTGGTCTCCTTGGCGCCGAACACGGTAACCGTGACTCCGGCCTCTTTGAGCACGTTCCCGAGTCGCTGGGCCTGTGCCGTCGTGTCCGGATGGTTCGCGACATGGAGAATGAAGAACGGCGGGATGCCCTTGTCCTTGGCGACGTGCGTGACGGCGGAGAAATCCTTATGTTTTTCCGGGTCGTTGCCGAATTTTTCGCGATGGCCGAATTTGGCCTTCGGAAGGTCATGCGCCTTCCAGCGTGCCTCCGCCGTGGCAATGATGGCCGGCACGTCGAACGTGTCGCCGTCGACGGGCACGCACGCCTTGGTGATCGCCAGCGACAAGCCTTCGGCCTTCAAATAACGATCGTCGGTGCAGATCAGCGCGGCAAGCTGAGCGCCCGCCGAATGGCCCATGACCAGCAGACGATTCGGATCGCCACCGAATTCGGCTATGTGATCGTGGACCCAGCGTGCCGCCTTCGCGACGTCTTGCACGATGGTCGCCATGTCAACGGCTGGCAGAAGCCGATAGTTGATCGAGACGAAAACAAACCCCTTCTCCACGAAGACCAGCGGCTTGATCTGCACGTCCGATTTGTCACCTGCCTGCCAGCCGCCGCCGTGGATCCAAAAGACCACCGGCAGGTTCTTAGCGTCCTTCGGCGAATAAACATCAAGGACGTGTCGGGCATCGCCTTTGTCGACGTAGGCGATGTCCTTCTTGACATTCGCTATGCGCGGCTCTTGGTCGGCGACCGCGACGTGGCAGGGACCGAATGTCAACATCGCAATTCCCAAGCGAAGGACTGACTGTCTCACGGCGTGCGTCCTCATTTCATCAGGTGATCGCGTCGAACGAGGGGATGTAATAGCGTTCTATGCGAACCCACGTCGCCCAGAATCATAAAACACCGGCGTGTCGCCAAATCCCCATGGTGGGGAGAGATTGCCAAGAGAGATTGCCAAACACATATGGGGGGTTGGCAATCTCTCACGCGATTTTTCGCCATTTCCGATTGCGGCGACAAGGCTTACATCAAAAATCGACGAGCGCAAATTCTAGCGCCAGGAACCTCGGTTTTTCGCTCCGAGAGACGCCCCGAGCCCGCGACCGTGAAACGAAATGCAATCAATTGTCAGGAGTCGACACCCATGATTCGAATTCCACTTGCGACAGTTGTCCTGCTGACGTTGTGCCTGTTCTCGCCGGCAAACGCCGTCGGCGAAACCAAGCCCAACATCGTCATCATCTTCATCGACGACTTAGGCTACGCTGACATCGGCCCGTTCGGCGCGACCAAACAGAAGACGCCGAACCTCGACCGCATGGCCGCCGAGGGGATGAAACTCACGAACTTCTACGCGGCGCCGGTTTGCTCCGTGTCCCGCGCCCAGATGATGACCGGCTGTTATGGCGTCCGTGTTTCCGTACCTGGTGTTTACGGACCGGGCGGCGGACCGGGGCTCAATCCCAAGGAATTCACGATCGCACGGCGACTCAAGGAGTATGGCTATGCCACGCAGTGCGTCGGCAAATGGCACCTCGGCGACCAGCCGGAGTTTTTGCCCACTAAGCATGGCTTCGATCACTATCTCGGCATCCCTTACTCGAACGATATGCAGCGCAAGGCAAAGGCAACAGGTCAGAACGTCGTGCCGCTGGTCCGCGACGATAAGGTGCAGGAGTTGCTCACCGACGAACAGCAAGACAAGATCGTCGAACGCTACACGGAAGAGGCGGTCGGGTTCATTAAGGCGAATAAGGACAAGCCGTTCTTTCTGTACTTGCCGCACAGTGCCGTCCATGTCCCCATTCACCCTGGCGAGAAGTTCCGCGGCAAGTCCAACAACGGGCGCTATGGCGACTGGGTCGAAGAAGTCGACTGGAGTGTCGGTCAGGTGATGGATACTTTGCGTGATCTGAAGCTCGCGGAGCGAACTTTCGTACTCTTCACCAGCGACAACGGCCCCTGGCTCGTCAAAGGCGCCGATGCCGGGAGCGCACTGCCCTTGCGCGGCGGCAAGGCCAGCACCTGGGAAGGCGGCATGCGCGAGCCGACGCTCGCCTGGTGGCCCGGCAAGATTGCTGCGAAAAGTGTGAGCGACGTCGTTGCCGGAACGATCGACGTATTGCCGACGTGCATCACGATCGCCGGCGGCAAAGTGCCCGCGGTGCCGGTGATCGATGGCCGCGATCTGTCGCCCGTTCTCTTCGGCACGAGCAAGGAATCGCCGCGCGAGGCCCAGTATTACTTCCTGGGCTACAACCTGCAAGCGGTTCGTCAGGGCCCGTGGAAACTGGCAATCGTGCCGCAACTGGATCCCGCCCAGAAGGACACGGCGGAGGCATCCAAGACGAATCCGCGGCTTTACAATCTCGTCGATGACATTGGCGAAACGACCAATGTCGCCGATCAGCACCCCGAGATCGTTGCGAAGCTGACGGTCCTCGCGACGAAGATGAACGACGAGATCGGTGGTCAAAATCCAAAGTCCCGTCGGCCCGCGGGCATCGTTGCCAATCCAAAAGGCCTGTATCCGTTTGAGGAGCCTAAGGTCAAAGCCAAGGAGCCGGTGAAGCCCGCGGCGCTCGAATCGTTGAAACCCGGCGACGCCGTGCCGTCGGCCGCCGGCCCGCAGATCGGCGGCAAGCCATTCACGTTGAGTTGCCAGGTCGAGACCGACCTGCGGGATACCGTGATCGTCGCTCACGGCGGCACGACGTACGGCTACGCGTTGCACTTGAAGGACGGCCACGTGGTCTTCTCCGTGCGAACGGGACTGAACGAGGTTACTGACATTCAATCGGAATTGACCAAGGGACCGGTGAAGATCATTGCGAGCCTCATGAAAGATGGAGCAATGACGCTCAAGGTTGGCGAACTGGCAGCAGTCGTCGGCAAGGCGCCGGGCGTGATCTCGAAGCAACCGGGAGAAAACTTCTGCGTCGGCCACGACAATGGTGAGCCGGTAGCGAAGTATTCCAAGGTTCAGCCATTTGTGGGGAAGATCGCGGATTTGAAGGTGAACATTCCTTAATGCAGCGCGACGGCGAGCGGAGCACCGTAAGGTGCCCGATAATGTCTTCATCGGGCACCTTACGGTGCTCCGCTCGCCAACTCGGCAATTGCTGCACAGCCTCCCCGCGAGAGGTTGGTAAGGCTTGCCGGGACCGAAGCGAGCTAGTCCACCGTGAAGCTCTGCCTTCTTCTCGCGGAGCGAGAAGGCTACCATGCGGCCCTGTCACCGTCCGCGAAACCTCGTTACCCACAAATGGGTATAACGACCGAATGACCGCACCTCAGACTGGGAGTCTTTGGCTTATGACCTGTCACCGTTTGTTGTCGCTCGCGGCGGCTCTCTGCTTGCCCATGTTCGCGCTGGCCGAAACAGCCACGCGACCTGTGGCGCTCGGCGAAAAGTTGCCGACGGCCCAAAAACTCCGCGACCTGCGCGGCGGGCTCCGCTCACTTGACGCGTTCGCCAAGAACAAGGCGATCGTGCTCGCGTTCATTGGCGCTGATTGTCCGGTATCGAATCTTTATCTGCCCGGCCTCGTCGCACTCGAAAAGGAATATCGCGGCAAGAACGTGCAGTTCATCGCCGTCTATCCGAACGAATCCGAAGACGTCGATCAGGTCGCCGGCCACTCCTACGATCGCGAAGTGCCATTCCTCGTCGTCAAGGACTTCGGCCAGAAGCTCGCAGACGCTGTCGGCATCACGCGCGTGCCGTCCGCCGTCGTGCTCGACGGGACCATGGCTCTGCGTTACCGCGGCCGCATCGACGATCAATATGGCGTCGCGACCAAGCGCCTCAAGCCGACGCGGGCCGACCTAGCCGAAGCTCTCGCCGAAGTTGTCGCCGACAAGCCGGTCACGAAGCCGGAGAACGAGGCCGACGGTTGTCTGTTGACGCGTAACGAGAAGAAGGCCGAGAAATCCAACGTCACGTTCGCCAAGGATATCGCGCCGATTCTGCAAAAACGCTGCGAGACGTGCCATCGCGAAGGTCAGTCGGCCCCGTTCACGCTGGTTTCCTATGACGACGCGGTCAAACATGCCGCGATGCTGAAGGAAGTGACCACGCAACGGCGTATGCCGCCGTGGCAGGCCGATCCGCGTTATGGCAAGTTCAGCGATGATCGCCATCTGTCACGCGACGAGATCGCCACGCTGACCGCCTGGATCGACGGCGGCAAGGCCAAGGGCGACGACAAGGACCTGCCGAAGCCGATCGCTTGGGCCAAGGAATGGGTGCATGGCAAGCCGGATCAAGTCTTCACCATGACCGAGGAGTTCGAAGTCCCGGCGACCGGTGTGCTGCCGTACAAGAACTGGATCATCGAGACCAAGTTCACGGAGGACAAGTGGGTGAAGATCGCGGAGGCCAAGCCGGGCGCTCCTGAGGTGGTCCACCACGTCGTCGCGTACATTCAGAAGGATGCCAATTCCGCGCCAGTCTCGGTCGAGGGCAACCTTGGCATCCTGGTCGGCTGGGCGCCCGGCGACCTCGGCCTTGTCTGTCCGCCGGACACGGCGCTCCGCATCCCAAAGGGCTTCGTGCTGCGGCTCGAGATGCACTACACGCCGAACGGCAAGGTGACCAAGGATCGCTCGTCCGTCGGCATTCAGTTCGCCGACAAGCCGCCGAAGTTCGAACTGTTCATGAATGAGTTCGCCAACATGGCGTTCGAGGTTCCGCCGAACGACCCCCACTACAAGGCCGAGGCGAGCTTCCGCATCCGCGGCGACGCCCGACTCGTCAGCCTGACGCCACACATGCACTGGCGCGGCAAGGATTATCGCTACGAAGTCATCTATCCGGACGGGAAGAAGGAGACGCTGCTGTCCGTGCCGCGTTGGGACTTCAACTGGCAGAACAGCTATCGCTTCGCGGAGCCGTTGAAGCTGCCGAAGGGCTCGAAGCTGCACGCGGTCGCGCACTGGGACAACTCGACGCTCAACCCGTACAACCCGGACCCGACGAAACCCGTGCGCTTCGGCCTGCAGACTTGGGAAGAGATGATGGTCGGCTTCGCGGCCTACGTCTGGGAACGACCCGAAGTCGCGGCCGAGGTAGCGAAGAACCCGCCGAGCGCCGCCGATCAAATCTTCGATCGGATGGACACCAACGGCGACGACTTCATCACGCCCGATGAGATCCCCGACCGTTTCCGCCCCATGCTCGCGGCGATCGGCGTCAAAGCCGACGGCAAGATTTCCCGCGAGGACTTCGTCAAGATGGCCGGGCCGTTCCTGAACGGCTTCGGCAAGAAGGGACCGACGCCGAAGAGCGAAGGCAAGAAGCAGTAGCCCATCGAGGCGAGCGGAGCGGCGTAAGCCGCCCGATAATGACATTATCGG
>DATANR010000102.1:0-7278 GCA_036266155.1 Gemmataceae bacterium
GAACCGCCTCGGCCTGATCCTGCCGCGCCGCCTCCGCCGACCCGAGGACCACCGGCCTGTGTAGTGAAGACTTTCGACCCCGACGGCCATATTCGCCGGGGAAAACGACTGCCGACGAGCTGAATAGCGTAACTTGGGCTAGGATTGGCGACAATTCGTCTCTGGAGCCGGCCCGTCTTGCCGCGGAAAACTCCCGCGTCCCACTGAATTCGGCCGGTCGCGTTTCCCGGCAAGGAGAAAGGCAAATGGAACCCATCTTGATCTGGATGCTGTGCGGCTTGATCGTCGGCGTTATCGCGGGCAGGCCTCCCGGCCTGCCGAACAATGCCAGGCCGGGAGGCCTGGCACCACGGCGAAAGGGGATTCCCATGTGGGGCAGGCCTCCCGGCCTGCCGAGAGAGTGCCAGGCCGGGCGGCTTGGCACCACGGCGAAAGGGGATTCCCATGTAGGGCAGGCCTCCCGGCCTGCCGAGAGAGTGCCAGGCCGGGCGGCTTGGCACCGCGAAAAAAGAGGCCTGACGTACATGTGGCAGGCCTCCCGGCCTGCCGAACAATGCCAGGCCGGGAGGCCTGGCACCACACCATTTACCTATGCTCCTTGCGAATCGCTTCTCCATATCGAATCCCGTGCCGCGAACGAATCGAAGCCGATGAATACTCCCATTCACTCGCAGCCGCGACCAGCCCTGCCTTCACCGGATTCAGTTCCACATACTCGATGATCCGATACAGTTCTTCTTCGTCGCGAACGCAATGATCGAACGACTCGTCCTGCCAGAACGTGCCCTGCGTCTTCAGAAGTTGGTTGCAATTCCAGGCGGTGTAGGTCTTCAGACCATGCATGATTCGCTCGCGTGGTCGCCGTTTCTCGGCATCGGCTCCGAGCGACTCCACCCAGGTATCCAGAGGACGGAAGACCCAATGAATGTGGCTTGGCATCACAACGAAGGCAAGAAGCGTGTAGCGCTCCTCGGCGAAGTGAAACATCGAATCGACAACAATCTTCGCGAGATTCGGAGCAGCGAGATGCCGGACGGCGGGTTCGGAATCCAACCAGTGATCGGTACGACCGAAGATCATTTTCTCGCGGCGATAGTCCCATTCCTCTTGCGAAATATCAACCGGCTGGTCGCGTTGCTCCAGTTCGCGACGGTAGTTCGCAATATCAAGCAAGCCCTTCGCGGGCATACTGCCGGCAAGGCATGAAGTGATGAAGTAGGTTGCGCCGGGAACGTCCCAATGGGGCAGTCGACGTCGTCGAACGAGCGTATCCACGGGAAGTCTCCTGTGGTGCTAGGCCTCCCGGCCTGCCGAACAATGCCAGGCCGGGAGGCCTGGCACCACAACAAGGCCGAGAGGATGCGGACCCATCATTCCGGCGGGGACAAAGCAACGCGGAAACCGACGCTGTCGCTGCGGAAGTCCGGCCCGGCGAAGCTGCGGGCCGCTGACCGGCAGGCCTGCGAGACGTACGCGAAAGCAACGCTACCGAGAATAATCGCGTGAAAATAGATCGGTTTCATCGGCGGTTCCAATCGAGCAACGAGTCGAGGTCGCGACGAGTTTACCGAATTGGATCACCGACCGCCAACAGAACCCGCTCGCAAGTCGAGAAGGGTATTTTTTCGTGGGGCAGGCCTCCCGGCCTGCCTTCGCTTGGCAGGCCGGGAGGCCTGCCCCACGAAAAACCGAGCCTCCGACACACACTCTTTGCCTGAATCGCCCGTCCAGATCATCGAGTAAAGCTTGCAGCCGCTCGCCGAGTGCCCCCAGGAACTTGAAGAGCAAACGAAGGGGAAGCAACTCGATCAGACAGAATGTCTCGTCAAGCCGCGTGCGTGTCTTGCTTGTAATCGCGCCTCCGACGCGCCGCGATGCGTTACATTTCATTGCACTCAACGCCACGATTTGCGCTCGAATCGCGTCGTAACCGGTCAATTTCGGGGGTTCCTGGCGCTAGAATTTCGGCTCGCGATTCCTGGGCGCATCTTGTTGCGCCGTAATCAGTTCAATGCGGTTTTTGAGGGGAGAGATTGCCAACCCCCTATATGTGTTTGGCAATCTCTGTTGGCAATCTCTCAATCCGCCTTGCGCAAGCAATAGAGTTGATCCACCGTGCGCAGGAACACGCTGCCGTTGCCGACGGCCGGGCTCGACCAGCACATGCCTTCCAGTTCGTTCTTGCCGACGGCCTTAAACGTCGGGCCGGCTTCCACCACGTGTGTGGTGCCGCTGTCGTCGAGACAGAAGATTTTGCCGTCGTAGGCCCACGGGGAGGACGTGAAGCCGCGGCCGCCGACGCGCTCCTTGTACGCCTGCTTGCCGGTCTTCGCGTCGTAGCAGGTCAGCGATCCGCCGCGTTCGTCGAGGACGTAGACGTGGCCCTGATAGATCAGCGGCGACGGTGTCTGCGGGCCGGCTTGTGGCAGGGTCCAGGCGATGGCGTCGCTCGACTTGGCCCCGTCCTTGAGCGTGATGTCGCCGCTCGCGCCGGGCTTGACGGCGAACATCGGCTTGTTGCCGCCGCCGAAGCCGCCCTTACCACCACCGGGTGCCCCGCCCGGACCACCCTTCGGCCCACCGAAGCCGCCGCCACCCATGCCGCCTGGCCCGCCGCCGGTGCCGACGATGAGCAGGTCGTCGGTCGCCACGGGCGTCGCCTTCGGCTGGCCGCTCATGCCGCCGAGTTCCCAGAGTTCCTTGCCGGTGGCCACAGCGTACGAGCGGACCTTTTGGCTACCCATGCACACGATTTCGGTGCGCATTTTGTTTTTCCACACGAGCGGACTGCTGTAGGCTGTGCGTTCGGTGCGCTTCGTGCGCCACGCTTCCTTGCCGGTCTTCGTGTCGACGGCGACGAGGAACGATTCGCGCTCGTTGTCGCATTGAACGATGACCTTGCCGTCGGCCAGCGCCGGCGAACTGCCGGTGCCAAAGCCCATCGCCATCGGGTACGAGCCGAGGTCGAGCTTCCAGACTTCCTTGCCGGCGAAGTCGAACGCGTAGAGGCCGTGCATGCCGAAGTACGCATAGACGCGCTCGCCATCGGTGACCGGCGTTTCCGTGGCATAGGTGTTCGAGCCCTGCGTCGGAATCGTCGGCTTGCTTTCGCGTGCGGTTGAGGTCCAAAGGATCTTGCCGTCGGCAGCGTTCAGGCAGATGACCTGGAACTTGTAGACGTCGTCCGGCGGCTCCTGCCGGCCGAAGCCGCCCTTGCCGCCGCCACCCCCGCCAAAGCCACCGCCGCCCATGCCGCCGGAAGGCTTCCGTTGTTTGTCGGAGACGGCGGTCGTTACGAAGACCTTGTCACCGGCGACGACGGGGCACGACCAGCCGTACCCCGGCAGCGCCTTCTTCCACGCGACGTTCTTGTCCTTGGCCCACTCAGTTGGGAGCTTGCTGTCTTCGCTGACAGCCGAGCCGTTCGGCCCACGGAACTGCGGCCAGTCGGCGGCGCACGCGGTGATCGCGCACGCGAGGGTGAGACACAGAACGCGCATGTTAAAGGTCCTTTCGTCGATTACTGTCTCTTGACGTCGTAACACCAGACGACACCGTTCTCGCGGACGTACAGCTTGCCGTCGGCGACGGCGGGGTAAGCCCAGGCCATCTCATTCCGGTTGATGGCCTTCGGCCGGCCCGGCGGGGTGAAGCGACCCTTCTCGGTGAACTTCTCGGCGTTCGCCTCGCCCAGGATGACCTCGCCGCTCTTCTCGTCGTGCAAATAAAGTCGACCGTCCGCAACCATCACCGACGCGGCCGGCACAGACTTCTCTGTCCACTTCACTTTGCCGGTCGTGAACTCGATGCAGACAAGACCAGCGCCGTTTGTTCCGTAGAGATTGCCATCGAGCAGTACTTGACCGCCGAGTGTGAACGGCGTGTCGCGTTCGTAGTAGACCTTTTCGGCTTTGACCTCGCCGCCCGCGGAGACGAGCTTCACGAGCCCGCCGCCGAAGCGCGCCGCGCCTGTGTAGACGTAGCCATCCGCGACGACCGGCGTCGGCATGTTGGCCGGCCCCTTGCCGGTGTCATCCCAACGCCAAAGGAATTTGCCCGTCTTGGCTTCGACGCCAACGACGCCCTTGCCGAGGAACTGCACGTACTGTTTCACGCCGGCGGCATCCATCTTCACGATGGATGCGTAGCCCGATGGATCGCCCCCCGGCACCGGCGCCTTCCAGATCGTCTCGCCTGTCTTCTTGTTGAGCGCGACCAGCGTCGCATCCGCGCCACCGGGAGTGACAACGACCACGTCGCCATCGACGAGCGGCGACTCCGAATAAGCCCACATGCCGGGCTTGCCGCCAAAGTCCTTGCGTAGGCTCTTCGTCCATACGGCCTTGCCGGTCGCTGCTTCAACACAGGCGAAGTCGCCGTCGGAGCCGAGCACATAGACCATGTCGCCATCGACCGTCGGCGTCGTGCGCGCCCCCGGATATTGCGGGCCTTGATTCGGACCGACCTTGCCGAGCGGCGTCGTCCACAAGGTCTTGCCGTCCTTCACACCGATCGCGCGGACGAACTCTTCGTCCTTGCCCTTGTTGCCCGTCAGGTAGATGCGATCGCCAGCGACGGACACCGCCCCATATCCAGCACCGACGTCCTCGGTCTGCCAGAGCAGCTTGGGCCCGTCCTTCGGCCACTCCTTGAGCAGGCCGGTTTCCCTGGAAATGCCGTCCCGATTCGGACCACGCCACTGAGCCCAGTCCGCGGCAGTGGCGGTCACCGCGAATCCGAGAGTGAGCAAGAGAGCCACACGCATGAGGAAACTCCGGCGTTCAGGGCTGAGCGTACCCCGAACGGGGTGAGAGGAAAATGAAGGGGCGAGCGCGCATCCGTAATTGGGTTCGACGCTCGGGACGTATTCGATCTTATGCAGAAAGGTGACTTATGTAGCCTTCTCGCTCCGCGAGAAGAGTGCAGGCTAGCCAACCGAGACGCTGGCGGTTCCGGTTGACAGCCGTTGCATACTTCTCGCGGAGCGAGAAGGCTACAAAAAGCTGCAACGAACCACTACAGCGTCGGCCCAATGCTCCACGGCGCGAACTCTTCTTCGCCCACGCCATTCAGCTCGCTCTTCGTCTTCTCGCCGCTCGCCACCGATAGGATCTTCTCAAAAATCTCTTTGCCAACTTCCTCGACCGGGACGCCGTCGAGCACGCGGCCGGCGTTGATGTCCATGTCGCCGAGCATGTGGTTATAGAGGGGGCTATTCGTCGCCACCTTGATCGACGGCGACGGCTTGCAGCCGAACACGCTGCCGCGGCCGGTGGTGAACACCAGCACGTTCGCCCCGCCGGCCACGATGCCCGTCATGCTCACGGGGTCGTAGCCCGGCGTGTCCATGACCACGAAGCCCTTCGTGGCCACCGGCTCCGCGTAATTGACCACGTCGACCATCGCCGTGCTGCCGGCCTTGGCGATGGCGCCGAGCGACTTCTCGTAGATCGTCGTCAGCCCGCCTTCCTTGTTGCCGACCGACGGGTTGTTGTTGATCTCGACGCCGAAGATGCCCGTGTACCACTCCCACCACTTGATCCGCTCGACCAGCTTCTCGCCGACGGCCTTCGACACCGCTCGCCGCGTGAGCAAGTGCTCGGCCCCGTAAATCTCCGTCGTCTCGCCGAGGATGGACGTGCCGCCTTGCTGCACGATCAGATCGCTCGCCACGCCGAGCGCCGGGTTCGCGGTGACGCCGCTGTTGCCGTCCGACCCGCCGCAGTTGGTGCCGAGCATGATGTGCTTGGCCGGCAACTGCACGCGCCGGGCCTCGCTCGCCACGGGAAGCAGATCAATCACCGCCTTCACGCCGGCCTCGACCGTCTTGCCGATGCCGCCGCTCTCCTGGATCGTCAACACGAGCGGCTTCTTCTTGGTCCCGCCTAGGCTGATGAGTTCAAGATGCTCGCCCTCGACCAGATGCATCGCCTGCCCCGTCTCGCAGCCGAGGCCGATCAGGATGTAGGCACCGACGTTCGGATGCCGGGCGAACCCCGCGAGCGTGCGATCGAGCTGCCGATGGTCGGTGCCGTCGTAGGCCATCGCGCAACCCTGCTTGTGAATGAGCGGCAAGAAGCCGTCGACATTCGGATACTTCTCAAGGATGCCGGACGCCTTCAGCTTCTCGGCGACGTACTTGCTCGTCGCGGCCGAGCAATTCACGGTGCTGATGATTGCAATGTAATTGCGCGTGCCATAACGCAGGTGATCGGGCCGGCCGGCGCCGCGATCGAAGCCCATGAACGTGCGATACTCCGCGGGCGGCGGCAGCGGGGCCGGCGTCTCCGAGCAATAGGCGTAGTCGCGCTCGAACTTGCCGAGCACGACATTGTGAACGTGAACGTGCTCGCCAACCGCGATGTTCCGGCCCGCGAAGCCGATGATTTGGCCGTACTTCAGGACCGGGTCGCCTTCCTTGATCGGCTGGACGGCGAACTTATGACCCATCCGCACGACGCCGGGCACGATGACGACCCGGCCGTCGATCTCCAGCTCGGCACCCGGAGCGATCGAGCGGGCGGCGACGGCAATGTTGTCGACGGGACGCAGATGAACGGCAACAGACTTCAGCGGCACAACCGGCATGCGAGGTTCCTGAACGTGTAAGAGGGGCCTACTCTTCAAACTACATGAAAGCGGGGGGCGGGCAAAGGTGGGGGATAGGTCGGATCGGACGCCCCCGTTTCTCGCTTTGGGGAAAGGGGCTAGGGGTAAGACGGCTGGTCAGATGTCTGATTCCTTTCGGGCGATAAGACGGAGGCCGAGACGCGGATCGTTTTCAAAAACGACCTGCATCACAGTCTCCTATTCTTCACTCATTTTGCAAGTACACCAGAGCGAAAAAATGACAGGCGATTATCACGCTTGAAGTCAGCATATCGATAACATTGCACGGAAAGTATAAGCAATATTGCCCGCTCGGCCGAAACGACAATCCAGTGAGCAATGCCGATATGGTCTTCGAATAACATGAATAACACGATTGCAAGTAGCCCAGACATAACAAATTCTATTTCATCAACGACAAATTGTATTACCTTGCGCTCGCGGCGTCGCTCATCTGCTCTATGATATTGCTCCCATCCGAACAGCAGCAGGTTTTCATCTTCGCCGATTGAATGCCAAAGCTCTCTACTAAGAGCCTGTTGGGCAATTTATCGTCTGTTCGTTTTGGCAAGCCGTCGGGTCATGAGTCCAATGAGGGCGACTTGGACGACGGCTCGACTGCTGGCCAAGGTGTGTTCGTAATTGCGATTGAGTCGCCGCCACCGTGTG
>DATANR010000103.1:0-2456 GCA_036266155.1 Gemmataceae bacterium
AGCCCAGGGCAACGCCCTGGGAATCGTGACCGCATTAGCTCGCTGGGCATCCTGAAAGGATGCGGCCGAGCGGCCGCACGCCTTCAGCGTGCACATGCTCGTTGTGCGCCACATTGCTGTCCTGCCGAGCGCCTTCGGGGCGAAATGCATGTCAGAATCCTTCACGGCGTTGCCCTCCGGGGTGCAAATTTTGTTGTATCGCCTTCCGGTGGTCGAGCTGACGCTCGACCACCGGCTATTTTCTGCGACCCCTCCGGGGTCAACATGGCGTTGCTCAAAGTCACCTCGAAAAATCAAATGGGCCGCCCTGTTCGGACGGCCCACATCGAATTTCATCGAGCGTAGTTTCAATCAATCCGGCTTCGACAGATCAATCGTGAGCGTGTTCTGCCCCGACTTGATCTCACGCTTGATCGGCTTCACTTTCGCGGCGAACGCTTTGGCCTTCTCCGGGCCTTTGTTGCCGTTCAACTCGATCGACACCTGATACATGCCCACGGCTAATTCGCCACCGGAGGCGACTAACTCAAACGTCCCATCTTCGTTCACAACGGCCGCGTAGACCTTGTTCATGTCCGGTGTGCCATCCGGCTGGATCGGCGACAACTGCACCGAACCTGTTAGCGGTGGAAACGTCACGGGTTGGCCGTTGTCGACGATCGCGCCTTTGACGCGGCCCATGCCGCCGCTGCAGCCGGCGGTCGCCAAAGCGACGACCGCCAGCAGAACGAAACAACGCTTCATGGTTGCCTTGCCTTAGTAGTTAGCGGGGATCTGCCCGTCGTTGCGGGAGTGCAGCAGGAACCAGGTTCGGCTGTCAACCGAGTTCGAGACGAACTTGACGCTGCCGTCAGCGAAGCCGGTGTTGACGCCGCCTGGGTGCCGGCTCTTGGCCGAAACTTGCCAGCTGCCACAACCCGAGCAACAGCCCATGCCGATATCCGGCCGATCGTCGCCGCCCTGGATATCGTCGTAGCCGGAATAGGAAACATTCGGGCTCGGCGTATCGAGCCGGCCGTTGCCGGCCGAGATGCTGGCGCCCGCCTGTCCCATCGCCCATGAGCCACGGAGGTCGTTCGCGGACGGCCCAATGCGCAACTCGTCGAACATGACGGTCGACGACGTGCCATCGGAGATTTGCGCCAGCGTGATGCCGCTATTGATCGTGAACACGCCGCCGCCCAGCAAGCCGGCCACATTGGAAGCGTAATAGCCCGAGATACCCCAGCCCGACTCACCCATCAGGCCGCTGTTGCTGGTGATGGCCCCTTCATTGGCGCCGATCCAGAACATGCCGGGCCCGACATTAGCGCCGTAGTTGCCGCGCGCCCAACCGCCGCCGGCGCGGTTGCACGGCGCTGGATTCGTCGCATCGGACGGGCACTGGTAGGTCTTGATCACATTCCCGCGCATGCCGCGCCAGGTGTTGTCGCCGGTCGTCATGTAGTTGTTGATGCTGTTCGCGTACTGGTTGAACAGGTTGTCCTGCTCAATGTACGGCAGCATCAACACGGCCCAGTTTGGGCCGAAGTTCTGATTAAAATCGGCGGGATTGCCGACACTGGTGTTCATCTGCACGCAGACGGGCAGGCGGCCGGTAGTGTCATGGTAATTGTGTGCGGCAAGCCCGAGCTGCTTGAGCTGGTTGCTGCACTTCATGCGGTTGGCCGCCTCGCGGATCTTTTGAACCGCGGGCAGGAGCAGGCCGATCAGGATCGCGATAATCGCAATCACGACCAGCAGCTCAATCAGCGTGAATCCACGCCGCGTCCGAGCAAATGTCATTTGAATCTCCTGAACAGCATAAGAGAGAGACGAGGATGAAGGTTCAGACTATCCAAAAGTGCCATTTTCCGCAACGGCGACCGGGATTTTTGCGTTACTGATCGGCCGCTTTCAAGCGGAATCTCTCGACGAATAGCCAGTTATCTCTGCCTGAAGGCGCCAAACGTGGATGGCTCGCCACAGTGGACAGTCGCGCAACTCCGAATCGACTTCACTGATCACGCTCCAGGCATACAGTTCGTCGTCGGTCGCCTCAGGGTGAATGGGTCGCAGGCCGCGCATGATCACGTTATCGTTGCCATAGAGTTCGCGCACGCGCGCCGCGCCTTCGAACAATCCGAGTTCGCCGCGGATAACCTGCAGTGCGATTTGATATTTGGCTGCCGACCTTTCCAGCAGAGGGTTTGGGCCGTGAGCCAGTAACCACCCGTTCGTACCTTCGAAGCTCGGCTCGTCGTCTGGTCGATCAAGCGGCCGACGCGATCGCCACAGGCTTGACGTCGCCAGAACCATGAAACTGAGGACAATGGCGAACAGAATGAACGGTCGCATGGCGGCTCCTCCTGTACCTCAAGTACCGAGGCCCCATGGTGAACCGCCGCTGCCTTTGGTTAAAACCGGATGAGTAACGCGGCGAATTCCGGCGCCAACGGCGAGCGTCGGGGCGTCAG
>DATANR010000104.1:0-8122 GCA_036266155.1 Gemmataceae bacterium
GCTGAATTCTTACGAATCCAGCTACCGCGTTGTCTTGGTGTTCAATTCGTTGCCCCTTGGAAACGACGCTTGTGTGCCCGGTCGCGTGACGCTCAGCGCCGCCACCCGATTCGCCGCGGCGGCGGCTTCGACGATCGACAGGCTCTCCACAAGGTAAGTCGCCAAGGCTCCACAAAAGGCATCGCCGGCGCCGCTGGTGTCGACGGCGGTCACGATCAAACCGTTGATGTGCGTTTGCCCATGCGCATCGACAATTAGCACGCCGCGCGGTCCCAGGGTCACAATCACGACGCGTGGACCGCGCGTTCGTAGCCGATTCGCGGCGGTTGTCACGTCGCCCAACGTCTCGGTTGAGTGGCCGGTCAATGCCCGCAGTTCCAGTTCGTTGGGAACGATCATATCGACGCAGGCGAGCAACTCGGCCGACAGCTCTCGCGCCGGAGCCGGATTGAGAATGCACGTGGCCCCTGCTCGGTGCGCGATCTGAAACGCCGCGGTGATCGTCTCGATCATCGTCTCGCACGGGGCCAACACAATCCCACTCGATTGCAACAGTGCGGCGGCCGTCTGCATGTCGTCCGGCGTGAGCCCGAGATTGGCGCCGGGCACACCGACGATGGCGTTCTCGCCCGCGTCGTCGACGAGAATCGCAGCGGTCCCGGTGGGGCGATCGGGATCATCACCCAGGTGCGTGACGTCGATTCCCTCGCGCGTGAGTTGCTCGCGGATCGCCTGGCCGAACTCGTCCGTGCCGACCTTGCCGACGAATGAGACATCAGCGCCCAACCTTGCCGCCGCGACGGCTTGATTGGCCCCTTTGCCGCCGAAGCCGCGATAGAAGCTTGTACCGAACACGGTTTCGCCCGGCCGCGGCAAAGTCGCGGCGCGGAAGGTCAAGTCCATGTTCGCGGAGCCGACGACGGTGATGCGGTTCATTGAGTTGGCCTTTCCACAATCGCGCGTTTCGGGCTACCATTCGCGGCTCGCCCGGAGGTCGCACGGATGTTCGCTCTCGTCGTCGCCAGTCTCGCTCTGCTGCCTGCGGAACCGCCAACCGTCCGGCTCGACGCCGTGAGTTACACGGATCTCGCCACCGAGGTGAAGGCGTTGCAGGGCAAGGTTGTGCTCGTCGATGTCTGGGGTTCCTTTTGCGCACCCTGCCGGGAGAAGTTCCCCCACGTCGTCGAACTTCATCGCAAGTACGCCGGCCGCGGCCTCACGGTGATCTCGGTTAGCGTGGATGTTCCCGGCGACACCGATGCCAAGGCCGCGGCCCGCGACTTCCTGGTGCTTCAGAAAGCCAGTTTCCGCAACGTGATCCTGACCGACAAGGCCGCTGTCTGGCAAGAGAAATGGAAAGTCGACGGGCCGCCCTTGCTATTCGTCTTCGACAATCGTGGCCGTCTCGCCGGTCGTTGGGAGGGCAAATTCGATCCGGCCGAGGTCGAGAAAAAGATCGTGAAACTGCTGGACGAGTAAGCCAATCTTCAAGCCGTTTCCTTTTCAATGAGCGCCCGCAGCGCTTTGTAGTCCGTCTTGCCTGTGCCAAGCACCGGAATGCGATCTATGCGCGTGACGGCATCGAGTCGGAAGACGCCGCGAAAACCTTCGGTTTGCAATTTTGCATTTGCATCGCGCAGTGAGATGTCGACGGTCGTGAAGAGCACGATCCGCCGGCCGTCCGCGGTTTCGATGCCCTCGACCGCAACGCGCGGCCCATCGTCCGTCGGCGGATACATCTTGGCAAAGGGCTCTTCCAGAGCGGGCAGCGAGATCATTTCGCCGCCCGCCTTCAAGAAGCGTTTGAGTCGGCCGCGGAAGGCGACCATGCCATCGGGGTCGAGTTCGCCGAGGTCGCCTGTGATGTACCAGCGCTTGCCGTCCATCTCGCGGAATGGCGACGGACCGTCGTATGCGAGATAGCCGGGAAAGACATTCGGGCCGGATACCAGCATCATGCCCATCTTGCCGGACGGCAATCGCTCGCCGGTTTCAAGATCGACGACGCGAACTTCGACGCCGGGCAACGGCAGTCCCAGCGTGCCCGCACGAAAAGCGCCGGGTCGGTGGGCTGACACGATCGCCGCCGTTTCCGTGATACCGTAGCCTTCGAGCACAACCGCGTTCGGAGCGATGCGCTTGACTTTTTCAAACAGAGCGGGTGGACATGCCTCGGCGCCGGAGACAAGCAACCGCACGGAGTCGAGATCGCCGGCCCGGGCGCGATCGAGGATGAAACCGAGGAACGTCGGTGTGCCAGCGACGAGCGTCGTCTTGTAACCGGCGGCCTTGCGAACGAGGGCGCCGGCGTCCGTCGGGTCCGGATGATGGACGACGCGGATGCCCATCGCGAGCGGCAACAATGTCGTGACCACGAGCCCAAAGCTGTGGAACATCGGCAGGAAGCCGAGAATCGCATCCGCGCGCGACAGGCCGAACTCAGCCGCGATCGCACGCTGGTTCGACAGGATGTTCTCGTGCGTCAACGGCACCGCCTTGGGCGCTTTTTCCGAACCGCTTGTGAAAAGCAACACCGCCGGCGCATTGGGATCCGTGGCCGCATGTGCGAGCAGTCGCGACTTCGTAGCGCCGGGAAACCAGCGGATCGCCAGCAGGCGGCGCAGCAATTCGAACTTTCCGATTCCAGCCCGCACGTCTTCCAAAAACAAATACGGCGTGCCCGGCACCTGCACCTGCGTGCGGTCGATGAATGCCTTCGACGTGACCACGTGCGTCAGACCCGCGACGCGCGCGGCATGGGAGAGGTTGGTCGGGCCCGTCGTCCAGTTCATCATCACCGGCAACTTGCCTGCGAGATGCATGCCCAGGAACGCCAGGTCGGCGCCAATGGACGCCGGCAACATGAGACCAATGTTCGGGGCAGGCATTTCACGGAAACGCTTGGCCATCGCGCCGGCGCCGACAAGCAGGCGTTCATAGGTAATTCCACCGGCCAGGTCGTCGGCGACGACCATTTGCTTGCGATGGCGGAACGCCTGTGTCAGGATCGCAACCGGGATGGTGGCGCCGGGGACGTCGGGCGCGCTAGTGTCGGCGGATGCGTCGAACCAGCCGACCGGCGGCGACTTTGGCGGCCCGCCTTCCAACAGTCCAGCCGCCAGCGCCCAGAGCTGGCCGATCGTCGTCGGCACCGTGTCGCCGGTGAAACCGAACTGCTGCTCGATTCGAAGGTTAACCTCCATCGCATCGAGACTGTCCAGGCCGAGTTGCAGGAATGTCATTTCGGCGACGTTTTCCTCGACAGTCATCGGCCGCTTGAGTTTTTCCTCCACGATCTCGGCGACAGCCTGCTTCGTCTCCGCCTTGACCTTGGTGAGGTCGAGCCCGACCGCCACGGGCAGCGGCGGGAACTTGTATGTCCGCGGGCCAAAGAGGAAGTGGTAGGGAACGAACATTGGCTCCTCACGCGGCACATCGGCGTTGAACCATTTCTCCAGCCACGGGTTAATCGTCTCGCGGCTCGGCGCCGGGCGGTCGGATTTGGTGAACGCTTCAAGCGTCATCGTCACCCGGCGACGCGGGGCGAAGATGATCAGGTTGGTGAGCAAAAGGCCGGCGCCGCGCAGGAGCGAACCAACGAGGTTGATTTTCTGGCCGCGCGCCCAACTGAAGGAACTGCCCCAGAGGCCGCGCGTGCGCACGAGGACGACCGTGACCTCCGGAGCCACGGCGAGCACGTCGGCGACCGTGCGCGCGCCACCGAGACGCTCGACGCCATCTCGCTGCAATCGGCCTGAGGGCCACACAATGACGTTGTCGCCCGCCTTGAGCGCGTCGATCGCCGCTTGCACGGCCCCTTGCGCCCGTTCGCGCGCTTCGGCACTGGCTCTTTCGGTGTCCGGCACACGGATGCCGCGCAAGAGCCAGGCAAACGGCGCGAGCAGCGGACTTTCGAAATTGGTTTCCAGCAACATCGGCCGAAAACGAAACGTCGGCCATAAACGCGTGATGACGTTCGGGGGGTCCGCGAACGCCGGGTGATTTGGCAGGATCAGATAGGGACCTGGTTTCCGAAGAACTTCGTCCTTCCCACGCACCGTGACCCAGTAGCGCAGCATCAGAAGCAGGCGCGTCATCGCCCAGACGAACCAGCGGACGGGCCAAAGCATCGCGCTCTCCGAGGGCGGCGGGGATAGCGTATGACGTTGGCACGACCGACATCAGTCAGCAGCTAAAACTCGTTTCATTTCACGCATTTTCAAAGAGCGCCAATCAAAGAGCGCCACGAAGGGCGCCAGCGGGTATTTGGGTCTGGCGCTCTTTGCTCGGGTCTTCGCACCCATCCCGATATGTAGCAGGGAGATGGAGCAGGTTTCGCTGATCTGAAAAGTGGTACCAGAAACCGCAAAAAAGTGGTCAACTCTGTGGGTTCGGGACAACTCAAACCCCCGCGTCCGGGTCGAAGGAGAGTTGATGAATCTTGGCGATGCGCTCGAGTTCCTTAAGCACGTCCGTGGTGTTCTGAAAACGCACGTCGTTCCGCTTGGCGAGCATCCGCATCACTAGCCCTGCAACGGCCTCCGGAATCGCAAGCTGATATTCCTTGGGATTGGGCGGCTCCTCGCCGCGAATCTTGACCGTCATCTTCGCGGCCGTTCCGGCCTCGAACGGAGGTCGGCCGGCGAGCAGCGTATAGAGTGTTGCACCTAGTGCATAAATGTCGCAACGGCCATCTTCGACGGTGCCCGGCTGTGTCTGCTCCGGCGACAAATAGGTGAGGTCGCCTACCAGTTGACCCGGCCACGGCAACGGCTCGACCTTCGCGCCGTGCAGTGGCCGGGCGCGCGACCAGTCGCCGAGCATGGCACGCTTCGTATCCGAACGGACGATCACATTGGCTGGCTTCAAATTGCGGTGGATGATGTCGTGGCTGTGCGCCTCGTGCAGGGCGCGCGTCAGACAGACGGCCGCGTCGTACGTTCGGCGCCAGTCGAGTCGGCCGGCCACGCCAAATTTTTGCAGCAATTGCGCCAGGCTGTCGCCAACCACGTACTTCATCGCGATCCAGTAATAGGGCCCGGTCTTGCCGGCGCCGTAGACCCGGATCATTGTCGGGTGCCGAAGCGTGCGAACGACCATCATCGTTCGGGTGAACCGCTCGCGGTCCTCGTCCTTAAACTGCTCAGGCCGCAACACCTGAAAGGCGACGACTCGGCCCGGCTTGGTCGAGTCCTTGGCACGGAACATGGCGCCGCTGTTGCCCGTGGCCAGCAGTGGACCGATCTCGAAATTGGCAAAGGTCTTGCCCGTCAATTCCGCCATCGACGACGGTTCGGGCGCCTTATGAGAGGCGGCCGGTGCAGCCGTTGGCAACGCGGGTGGCTGCCCCGCCGGCTGCGGCTGCACCTGGACGGCGCGAAGTTGCTGCTCGTATTGAAGAATCACTCCCAGGATTGCAGCCTGCGCGGCCGGTGGAACCTGGTCCCACAATTCCTCGGGAATCGGCGTCAACCGCTTCATTGGCGTGGCTTACAGGCGGGTCAAAGAGGAAGCAAGATTATGTTAGCAGGTCCAAGCAGTGACGTGAAATGTACCCGCGAATAGAAACAACGCGACCCCGGTGGACGGCCGTCCCTTGGCCAACCACCGGGGTCTATTGACGCGAAGTATTGATTTCAGTTGCCGATCGCCGTTTCCCACAGCGACGCCCCGATCATCTTACGCAGCATTTGTCCGGCGGTGATGCCGCGATTGTTGGCGGCCTCCTCCAGTGCCTCGGCTTGCCAGCGCGGCAAGAGGAGGGCCAATTCCACCATCTCGGAATCGAGATGGGTGATCTCGCGAGTCCCCGGTCGGGGTGCGAGGAAGCCGGCAGCCACGGGGCTTGCGGTAATCACGGAATTTCGCCAGCGAGGCCACTTCTGGCCCCTCCGGCCCGGCCTCGATGGCCGGAAGGGTTTGTACTATTGCGGCGGCGTGCGATTCAAGTTCGGCTTCGTCAGAATCTCCCGCAGTTCCAACTCCAGCCGTTCCGACACTCGATCCGCTTGTTCCGGGCGGTCGCTCAAGGCCAGGCACACCCAGCCGATGATTGTGCGACACACCGCCTCGCCGTCGATCGAGAGGCTCGGCACACCGGTCGCTTCTTCAAGACAGACTCGGGCTGCCTGATGCGCCGTTTGAAACCGGCCGGCCGCGTCCCACAGCGGCAGATGCCCATCGATCACCTGGTTGATGATCGCCTGTTTTTGTTGCAGTCCCAGAAGGACCGCCTTCGGCAGGGCTGGCGCCGCATTGCGGACCGCTTGACCTGCCGGGTATTGCTTTGTCGGCACCGGACGACCTCTCAAGCTGTACCGATGAGATAGGATGTGACCCCGATGGGTTATTCTACCTCGTGGATTTTGCGTCTGTCGAATCCTGTCATCGACGGCCCAGCGGAGAGCATTGCAGCGGAAGTCGAAAAGCAAAGCTGATGCCGAGCCGAATAATGACTTAGGAATCGACGTAACAGACGCTACAGTATATCGTTGTGCAATTCAATTGGTGGATGTCCGCCAATGGAGTTCGCCAATGATTCCAGCATACACCGCCCGAGAACGCCGCACAGACCGGCACGCTGTCTTTCAGCTGTAATCGAGCAAGGGAAATGTATCTCGACTGAGATTGCCGTCAACCTCGATTGGGCCGACAAAATAATCAGCTGGTGCCGCGCCTTGTCGCGCCGGGGCAATGTATTCTGAGAGAATTGGCTTAACTTACATTCGCAGAACTATTTAGATTAGAAAGCCGTCCAACCGACGACCCGCATTCCCGAGGTTGCCCGATTCGCTTCCGCTGCCCGACTTGTCGAACGCTTCTCGGGCTTGCCGACCGTATGGCGGGCGAGGAGGTGGCGTGCCCGCGATGCGGTCAGCGTGTGCTGACGCCGGCCCATCGTCGGCTGCCCGAACCGGCGGGAAACCCGGAAAGTCCGCCCCCGTTGCCTCGTCGCAGCAACTTCCCTGAATTCCCAGTCGTTCTCGATCCGCCTGAGGCCGGCATACGAATTGGCATTCCCGCGGCCGAGCCCGAAGTGAAGCTGGAGCCGATTCGCAAGCCGTGGCAGGCGCGCTTCGTCGCGTTCTTCCTGTTCCTCGGCGGCGCTTGGGCTTTCGTTCATGTCGGCCTGTTCGCATTCAAAACGAGCGGCCTATGTTGTGTCTGGCCGAGCATGGCTCTCGAAATCGGTTGGGGGATCACCGCCTTCGTCCGCGGCGCGATGCTGATGTTCACGCGAACTCGGCCACGCGCGCCGGCGGTGCTGCTGATCCTCCAAATCCTGATCTCGTCGGCCGCTTTCGACCTGGTGAATACGCTGCTCGGCGTCTTCAACGTGCTCTTTGTCTGCGCCCAATCGTCGCGGCGATACTATCGCAATGAGTGGGGAGATTGAACCGCCTCCTTCACAGGTCTTTCTCGCCATCTTCGCGCTGGGTGATTATCCTGTCCTCTCCCCCACCCCGCCGGGCGCACTTCCATGAGTCGCGTTGTTTGGTTTTTGCTAGTCCTCTTTGCGATCCCCGTCCATGCGGCCGAGCCCGAAAAGCCGAAGCTCGTCGTCCTGATTGTCTTCGACCAGATGCGCGGCGACTACATCGATAAATGGAAGCCGCTCTTTGGCAAGGACGGCTTCGTTCGCCTCGAGACCGACGGTGCGTGGTTCGTCAACTGCCATTACCCCTATGCCATCACCGCGACGGGGCCGGGCCATTCGTCAATGCTGACCGGCTGCGGGCCGGACGTGCACGGCATCATCGGCAACACGTGGTACGATCGCGCCGCGGGCGCCGTCGTCAATTGTTCGGAGAGTATCCGTTACGACCGCATTCCGCCGTTGCCGAAGGACCTTCCCAAGGACGATGTGAAGGACGAGTGGAAGACCAAGGAAGCCAAGGAAACCGCCACGAAGAAGACGGACGACACGGAAAAGACTGAGCCGACAAAGGTCACCAAGAAAGCTTTTGGCTCACCGGAGCGCCTGCTCGCGCCGACTTTTGGCGAAGCCCTGAAGATCGCGACGGGTCACAAGGCCAAAGTCTTTGGCTTGTCGTTCAAGGACCGCTCGGCCCTCTTGCCGGTTGGCCCCAAGGCCGACGGCGCCTATTGGCTCGACAGCGCT
>DATANR010000105.1:0-25190 GCA_036266155.1 Gemmataceae bacterium
GAAGCGATGCTTTTCAGCATCGCTTCCCCGCGGCGGCTTTTTTCGTTTCTGGCGAACCATGCCCGTGTCGGGAAGTCACGCTCTCATTACCGCGCGCCGTCGGCGCGGCCAAACACTCAACGAGGTCTGCATTAATGTCGAAAGTACTTGTAGGTTTCCTGGTCGCGACGCTCGCGGCCATGGTCGGCTGCGACCAGGCCAAGCACACAGCGGGCGGTCCGGGGGCGACGAGTTCCGGCGCCAAGCCGCCGCTTTATGGACAGGTCGACGACACGTTTACTTTGACCGTCGGAACGCAGTCGGCTAAGCAGGGCGAAGCCAGGGAGGTCGTGGTCGGTATCAAGCGCGGCACGAACTTCGATCAGGACGTCGGCCTTCTATTCGCCGATCTGCCGGCCGGAGCGACCATGACTCCCGCTGGCTCGACCCTCAAGCACGGGGATAAGGACGCCAAAGTCACACTTAAAATCACGGACGCCGCCGTGCCGGGCGACTATACGGTCAAGCTGATGGGGCATCCGAACAAGGGTGGCGATGCCACGACCGAGTTCAAGCTAACAGTCGCGCCGAAGGACACGTTTACGCTGAGCACTTCGTTCTTATCGCCGACGCTGAAACAAGGTGAGGCCAAGGCCGTCTCCGTCAGCATCAAGCGCGACGCGACGTTCGATCAGGACGTGACCCTGTTGTTCGCCGATCTGCCGGCCGGCGTGACCATCGATCCGTCCGGCCCGGCGATCAAGAACGGTGAAGGGGAATCGAAGTTCACCCTCAAGGCCGCGGACGACGCCGCTCTGGGCACCTTTACCGTGAAGATGACCGGTCATCCGAAAGTCGGCGCCGACGCGACGCACGACTTCAAGTTCACCATCGCCAAGAAGTAGAACCCACCCATCAATCCGAGTTGTTCTTCGATGAACAACGCCAAGGAGAAAAGTCATGTTCGCGGAGATCGTATTGGAGCCGGGCGGAGTCATCGCCTGGCTAATCGTCGGGCTGATCGCGGGGTTTTTGGCGAGCCGCGTCATGGGCAGCGGTGGTTACGGACTGATCGGCGACATCGTCGTCGGGCTCATCGGTGCATTCATCGGTGGTGCCGTTTGCGGCATGATTGGTGTCGGCGCCTATGGGCTCGTGGGTAGCATCGTGGTCGCGTTCATCGGTGCCTGTCTGCTGATCTGGATCGTGCGCATGGTCGCACCGAAACGCTCGAATGTGTGATTGGCACCGTTTGTTTGACATGAAGAAGTACGGCGAGTCGCCCTCGCCGCCGTTCCTCGGGCATTGAGGGACGGGTTGGTCCGGGCGGTCGCATATTGCCTCCGCCCCAGGTTGATTTCGGATTCCCCAGTTGAGGAGACAGCGATGACGAAGAACTCAGCGGACACGCATGACGGCAAAGTTGTCAGCGTGGCCGGCGACAAGCTCACGACGACGTGCGGCGAAGGCAAACAGCATTGTCATACGATGGCCAAGGACGCCAAGGTAACTTGCGACGGCCAGACCAGCAAGGCCGCCGACCTGAAGGCCGGGACGCACGTCCGGGTGACAACGCATAAAGACGACAAGACGGTGGCGACGGCCGTTGACTCTGGGAAGCATGTTCCAGCACCGGCACACAAAGCGTAGCGGTCGTGAATAAGCGCTCGTGAGCCGGCGAATGGTCGGCCCACGAGTTCGCCGCTGCCTATTGCAAATTCAAAAAAGGCCCTGCGGCTTTGAACCCGCTCCACCGCCAGCAAAGAGGACGACCATGACCGGCAATCGGCAAATACTGCGCATTAGCCTCTTCGGACTCACAGTTCTCTTCGGCCTCGCTCCGTGCGCAATCGCCGAGGATGTGCCGGCCAAACCGGACGGCATCGAAGTCCTGGCACGGGGGCCAGTTCACGAGGCGTTCGCACAGCCCGCCGCAGGCCAGCCGCAGCCGGGCCCCATCGCCCCAAAGGAACCGCCGAAACCGATCGAAGAACTCCCACCCGATCAGCAGCCCGAAGGCGACAACGTGCAGTGGATTCCCGGATATTGGTCCTGGGACGACGAGGGCAGCGACTATGTGTGGGTTAGCGGCCTGTGGCGCATGGCGCCCGCGAATCACCGTTGGCTGCCGGGCCACTGGCAGCAGATTGACAAGGGCTGGCAGTGGGCCGCCGGGTTCTGGGCCGGGGCAACCACCGCGGAGATCCAGTATCTCCCAACGCCGCCGGCAACACTCGAGCAGGGGCCGACGGCACCCGCCCCGGACGACAACAGCACCTACGTCCCCGGCTTGTGGACCTATCAACAGACCAAGTTCTACTGGCGCCCCGGCTTCTGGATCGGTAACCAACCGAACTGGGTCTGGTGTCCGGCCGCTTATTCGTGGACGCCAAGCGGCTACATCTACAACGAAGGCTATTGGGACCATCCGCTCGACCAACGCGGACTCTTGTTCGCCCCCGTCCGCTTCGGTCCGCTCTGGGTCGGCCGGCCGTACACACCGCAATTTGTCGTGAGCGTCGATTTTCTGCTCGGCGCATTGTTCGTCCGCGCCAGTGGACGCCATTACTATTTTGGTGACTACTTTGAGAGCCGCTATGCAACTGGTGGCTACATGGCCTGGCCCGACTATCGGGTCGGGCGCAATGGGTATGACCCCAACTACGCCTTCTATCGTCATCAACATCGGGCCGAGCCGCTCTGGGAACCAGCGTTGCACAACTTGTACCGGGCCCGCTTAGCCGGCGAGGTTCCTCGCCCGCCGCACACGCTCGTCCAGCAAGTACAAGTGGTGAACACGTTCAACGGCAATAAGAACGGCAGCGTCGCCGTTCACAAGAACATCAATCTCAGCAACGTGCAAAGCGTGACGGCGCTCACGTCCCTGAAGGACGCCCACAACCTCAATGTGACGGCCCTGGGTTCATTGAGTCAATCGAAGGGGACCGTAGCTCCCATCCATGTGGTGAAACTGGAGGCTGTGCCCAAGGAAGAACATGCTCGCGCCGTGACCGCCGCCACGCAGATGCACAGCGCTTCCCAACAGCGCCACGAGGAGGAAACCAAACTATTGAAGGGTGGCGCACCCGTCGCACACACCGACGCACCCAAGACGGTTCGCCTGGCACCCCCCGAGCCGGTACCGACGATTGCCACGCCCCGCCCGGCCATGAAGGCCGTCCCAGCGGCGCCCGTCATACCGAAACACGAGGAACGGCCAATTCCGAAGGCAGAGCCACCGACGCCCAAAAAGACAGCGCCCCCGCCAAAGAAGCCGTAGCGTGCCGAGTCGCCGCGGCGCGACAATCACTTGCGGCGCCTCGTCATTGACCGTGCATCAAGCCGGTGTGATCTTTGGAACATTGCCGACGGAGTATACTGACTCCGTCGAGCAAGATTCCGATGCCTTACGTTTTCGAGGACTATCACTCGGACCCGGTGGACATCATCCGAACGGACCGGCAAGACGCGCCACCTTAGCGGGGGCTCTCCGGTGTCACCCAATTGGAGCCGTGCGATGTCCAAGACGACCGCCCTTCCGATTTCGCCTTCCGATAAACCGGAACCCGCCCGCACCACGCCGACGGTGGAAATCCGCCAAGCCGCCATCCGGGCGGCCGTCCTCAACACGCTCGGCCAACCGGCCCTGTTGTTCCGCGTGGCGGTCCTGCCGCTCTGGGGCAACCACTTCCGGGTGAACGTGGTCACCGGGCCGAATGCCGCCTCGGTCAACATCCCCAATAGCTACTTCGTGACCGCCGACGACCTGGGGAATATCCTCGGGTCCACGCCGCGCATCCAAAAGTTGTATTAGTCGTGCCGAATTCAAGTGATCTCCGACGGAAGCGGAATCGCCCCGGCATGGCTGGATGCGACCGAACTTCCACATGCCGCTCCATCAAAACAATGGTCGACGAGGTGTTTCATGCTTGATCCCAGCCCCTGGCCGTCCGAAGATCGGCGGCGTGCCATCTTTGCCGCTGTCGTGGAGGCTCAAGACCGTGCCCGATCGGTCCACGAAGCGAAGCAGGAGGTCCTCTCCTTGTTTGGCGTCACCTGGAACATCGTGGAGCGGATCGAAGTGGAGGGAATGGAAAAGGACTGGCCGCCGCTCGGGGCGACGGTCTGACCCACGATCCGAAGGTCGAATTCAGGTCGGATTGCTCACAACTGTGTTGTCTTAGCTGTGCTCCAAACCGCTCTGTCGCTGGCTTCTGCCACCGAGTCCATGAATGGGAGGCAAGTCTCCGGCAACCGGCGTGAGTGTCCAGGCGGCTGGCTGACTTGCAAAAAAACCTTAGAAGTCATGTCTAATGCTCGCCCAATTCGAAGTCAGGATACGCTTCGGAAAAAGTAGAAACGAAGACGGAGTCATCGATCATTTGGCGGACGGTGGGCCGCCCGTCGCAGTGATCTTGCTGGCCTTCGCGAGCGCCTTGTCGATTCGAGTGGAAACGAGAGGCGGCCAATGTTCGGCCAGTCCATCCCGCTCTGCCCGGACCACTTCTGCCGCGCTCACGTCGAATCTGGACGAGACAAATTTGCGGGAAACGGAAACCGACAAGCCACGATCCTGGAAGGCCACCAATGCAGCGAACATCGCTCGCCGGCGGGAATCGCCCGAGGGATGGAAGGATTGAACCATGTGGTAAATACCGAGTCGATAGGAGGTGCGATTAAGGTATTCTAGCCGGTTCTTGAATTCGGCCATCTGAACGGAGAGGTTGATGTGTGGAACGGATATGGCGCCACGGTCGGTTGCTTGCCGAATTGTTGGCCGCACGCGCCAATTGCGAATACCACCGCGGACGGCTATTGAAATTCTACAGCAACCGTCCGGTCTCCTGGGTATAACACTGCTGCCCCTTAACGCACCACATGTCCCCCCGGCGCTCGGATGCCCGATTTGTACCTTGATGTACTCTGTAGCGACTGCCACAAATCCCACGACCTGTTCAATAGCGACACATCCCAACACGTTGGTGGCTGCGACTACTCGTACATTTGCCCATCATCCGGACGGGCCGTGGCAATACAACTCAGCTTCCCTGACGAGAAGTCATCTGTTATGCCGGCTGGCTCAATCCCCCTTTTGTGGGTGGCTGGCTGAGATGCTTTCAACTTGCGGTAGCCCGGTTCAAATAGCCGGCGCGGAATGTGCTACGATTAGGCCATTCCAAAGGAGTGTCCTGTGCCCAGCACACGCATCCTGCTCAGCTCGTGGCTGCTTGAAGTGAACGTGATCGCCGAGCGGTCAGAAGCACTTGCGGCCGAAACAAGTGAGGCCACAGCGCATCACATTGAGGCCGTTCGCCAGAGCCGCGCGTTCTTTGCCGCCGCCGCGGCGGGTGCAGCTCAGATCGAATCCGTCGCGACAAAGCCGCCTGTTAAACTGTGAATCATCCCGGAATCGGTCGCGGACGGCGAAGTCGTATTTCAAGTGGCCCTGAACTGGATTATCCACCTTTTCTCCAATTATTCTTTTGCTCCCGAAATGAATCGCCTTCGTGCCCGGCGGCATTACAAATGCACCTTTTCGGCCAGACGCCTGACGAATTGATCCCGGCCAGAATTACTGGCCACCTGCTCGGCAGCGTCACCAATTGGAAGGGCAACCTGATGAGTTTCCGCACCCTGTTCGCGGGTATCGCAACGCTGGCCGTGGCCTTTTGGGTCTCCGCCCCGTTGATGGCCGAGGACAAGGAAAACACCCACATGGGGACAGTCGTCAAGGCCGAGGACGGCAAGCTGACGATGACCATGAAGGGCGAAGAAAAAGAGCACTCGCACGCCGTTGCGATCGACGCGAAGATCACCTTCGAGGGCAAGGAGTGCAAACTCGAGGACCTGAAGAAGGGTTATCAGATCACCGTGACCACGGAAAAGCGCGGTGAAAAGACCACGGTCACGAAGATTGAAGCGACTAGAGCAGTCTGAGTGACGTCACTCGTCAAACGAGGGCCTCCGTCGTTGTCTGCAAAGACTTCGGTGGGGGCTCTTGTCGTTCGAGCCCATTCGAACCCAGGAGAGCGCGATGACAACGGAATATGAAAGCGTCGACGAGGCGTCGGAAGACTCCTTCCCCGCAAGCGATCCGCCTGCTTGGACACCGACGACGGGGGCTGGCGACCCTCACGCGAAGCGAAGGCTCGATGACACTAAGCCGCCTTCCAGTGGAATCGACCGGAGTCTCGGTGAGACGATCGTCGGGAATTTACCTGCCAATTGACCCCTGAATCGCAATTAACCTGCAGGCAGTGGCGACACATCGAGTAACTCAAATCGCGCATATCGATTTCTTTCCAGTAAACTGATGGGGAGGGAATTCACCCATCATCGAATAAGGCGCGGCCAAGACTCGAGGCCGACGGCGACTCGCCTTTCGTTCGACTGAAGCAACCGAAGACATACGGAGTTGGCAAGCCATAACGGCGGAGGCCGGTGGTCGGTTGAAGATTCTGGCGGTGTGCGGGGCCGAGCCGATGTGAAAGGCGCGCCCAATGAACACGTCGACGCCCGAAATTCGAAGTCTGGCTGTGCGATTGATCGCTTTGGAAAAGGCGCGCGACCCGGCGGCCGGGCCCCGACACGTTTGCGATCGGCTGCGCGTACCCCTCGCACGACTAGCGGGAGTGGCCGGCTACCGTTCCCTCGTCTCTCGGGCCGTCGCCCTGGCGAAGGCAGAATCGCCAGCTTTGAATTCGGCTCAGGTTCTCGACGACGGCTCGATCACGGGACTCGACGCCGTTGCGGCAGACAGTGGACTTGTCGTCGTCGCTCAACTGCTCGGACTCCTGATCACCTTCATCGGCGATCCCCTGACGCGACAACTGGTCGCCGACACCTGGCCCGAGGTGGCCGTAGACGACCCGGACGGTCGGGCCGGGAGACAACCATGAACGCGGTCGACAAGGTGACCATCCGGAAACTGCCGACCGGAGTGCCCGGCCTCGACGAGATCCTCGGCGGCGGGCTCCCGGAGTACTCGTTCAACATCATTGCGGGATCGCCCGGCGGCGGCAAGACGACGCTGGCGCATCAGATCGTGTTCGCCAACGCCACTCCAGAGCGGCCGGCGCTGTACTTTACCGTGCTGGGTGAACCGGCCTTGAAGATGCTTCGCTACCAGCAGCAGTTCACGTTCTTCGACCCAACCAAGCTGAACACGGCCGTCCGCTTCATCAACCTCAGTCAGATCGTGCTGGAAAACGACCTGGAAGGCGTCCTGAACGAGATTGTTCGCGAGGTTGAGTCGGCGAACCCCGCCATCGTGGTGGTGGACTCGTTCCGGACCGTCGTCCGCAAGTCCGCCGGCGCCACCGGCGAGGCGGAACTCCAGGGGTTCGTACAGCGGCTCGCCCTCCACCTGACGAGTTGGCAGGCGACGACCTTCCTGATCGGCGAGTACACCGAGGGCGAGATCCGCGACAACCCGGTGTTCACGGTCGCCGACGGCCTTTACTGGCTGTATCAGCAGGTCGAGCGGAACTCGATCGTCCGCAAGTTGCAAATCATGAAGCTCCGGGGCCAGGCCTCCGTTCCGGGGTTGCACACGTTTCGCATCACCTCCGATGGCGTGCAGGCGTTTCCCCGGACCTTCGGCCTCTCCGGGCGGGCCGACAAGGTGCCGAATCGCCGACGGCTCTCGAGTGGAGTCGCCGGACTCGACGCATTGCTCGGCGGTGGCATTCCCGAGGGCGATAGCCTGCTAGTGGCCGGGCCATCGGGGACCGGAAAATCGGTCCTGGCGACCCAGTTCATCGCCGAGGGGCTTCGTCACGGCGAGCCGGGCATCGTCGCCATCTTCGAGGAACGTCCGGAGGAGTATGCCGACCGCGCCGCCCATCTCGGCATGGACTTCGCGACGCCGCAGCAAGCCGACAAGCTCAACATCATCTACCTCCGGCCGCTCGATCTCTCGGTCGACGAGACGATGCGCGAAATCCTCGACGCCGTCGAGCGGACAGGAGCCAAGCGCGTGGTCATCGATTCGCTGGCGGGGTTCGAAATGGCGCTGGCCCCCAGCTTTCGCACGGACTTCCGCGAATCGCTTTATCGCATGATCGGCGCACTGACGCGAACGGGCGTCACGATTTTGACAACCGTCGAAGTGGTCGAGACCTTTACCGAGCTAGCGCTTAGCCCCTATTCGATTTCATTTTTGAGCGACGACATCATTCGATTGCGCTATGTCGAAATCGAAGGTCAACTCCGCAAGGTGCTCATGGTCGTCAAGATGCGGGCCGGCGACCACAGCAAGGACATCCGCGAATATGAGATCACACCAAAGGGAGTCCGTGTGGGCGAGCGGCTCACGGGCTATCACGGCCTGATCACCGGCGTTCCCGAGCCTCTGCAAAACCGCGAAACAGGCTCCCGCACGGCCAGCCGAATGGAATAAGGTAGGTCATGCACACGCCACTCGACCTTGACACCGACGAACAGTCACCGACGATTCAGCGACTCTGTCGCTATTTATCCGAGCGGTCCGCGCAGCCCATGGTCGCCGTTAACGGCTTGACGCATGTCGTGGATTACCTCAATCCAGCTTTCGCGCGTCTCGTCGGCCGATCACGGAACGACCTGATCGGTCGACCGTTCGCCGAGGCAGTTCCCGAAGGGGCCGCCAACGGATGTCTGGCGCTGCTCGACCGCGTCTATCGCACCGGGACGCCGGAACTGCTGCCCGAGCAGGAGCATCGCCAAACGTTGCCGCGGCCCGTGTTCTGGTCGTACAGCGTCTGGGCCATCCTCGACGCAGCCGAACGGCCGGCGGGCGTCATGATCCAGGTGACCGACGTCACAGAGACCGCCATCTTCCGGCGGCAATCGGTCGCGATGAACGAATCGCTTCTCGTCTCCGGGCTCCGCCAAGAAGAGTTGACCGAAGTCGGCAAGGTAATCACCACACAAATGCGCGCCGCCGTGCAAACCCGCGATCACTTCCTCGCCGTGTTGAGTCATGAACTCCGCAACCCGCTCACCGCGATGCGGACGGGACTGGAACTCCTCAGGCTGGCCAAGAATGACCCGGCAACGGCCGAGAATTCCCGCGCGATGATGGAGCGGCAGTTCAAGCAAATGGTGCGGCTGGTGGACGACCTGCTCGATATCAGCCGGATCGCGACGGGCAAACTCGAGCTGCGCAAGGAGCGCGTGGAACTCGCGGCGGTGCTCCGGGATGCCGTGGAGGCAAGTCGCCCCCTCATCGACGGGGGCGGCCACGTGCTGACCGTCACGCTGCCGCCGGACCCAATCCTGGTGGATGCTGACCCGACCCGCCTCGGCCAGGTCTTTCTGAACCTGTTGAACAACGCGGCCAAGTACAGCGAACGCGGCGGGCAAATCTGGTTGTCGGTCGAGCGCGACAACAGTGAGGTCGTTGTGCGCATCCGGGATAGTGGAGTCGGCATCCCGGCCAAAGATTTGCCGCATATCTTCGACGTGTTCGTGCAAGTGGATTCGTCGTGGCAGCGCACCCAGGGCGGCTTGGGCATCGGGCTGTCGCTGGTCAAGGAGTTTGTCGGTCTGCACGGCGGCCGGGTCGAGGCGCGCAGCGATGGGCCCGGACGAGGCAGCGAATTTGTCGTCCGCGTGCCGATGGCCAGCGAAGCCGCTCCCGGCAGCGCGACGACGGCCCTTCCGGAAAAGGTCCGCGGACCGCAGCGCCGCATTGTCATCGTGGATGACAACCGTGATGCGGCCGAGTCGCTCGCGATGCTGCTCGGGTATTTGGGGCACAAGGTGCGGACGGCCTACGATGGAGAAGCGGGTATCGCAGCGGCAGCGGAGTTCCGCCCCCAGGTCGTCCTGATGGATATCGGCATGCCCGGAATCAGCGGCAATGACGCGGCCCGCCGTATTCGGATGGAGCCCTGGGGGGCCGACATCTTCCTGGTGGCTCTGACCGGATGGGGCACGGACACGGACCGCCAGGGGACGCACGATGCCGGCTTTGACCGGCACCTGGTCAAGCCGGTGGAAATCCAAAACCTGACGCGGCTGCTGGGCGAGTTGCCGATTGCTTTGGACGAATCGAATTGAGCGAGAAGGAGCCTATCTAATGACTACGGACCGGGATCAGCCCGCTGATCCGTTCGACCAGTCAAACCTGTGTCGATCCTTCTCGGAGCGGTCGCCTCTTCCAATGGTTGCGGTCGAGGGCCCGAATCACGTCATTCGCTACGCGAATCCCGACTTCGCCAAGCTCGCCCAGACAACTACCGTGGACTTCTTGGGGCATCGGTTCATCGACGTCGTGCCTGAACTTGCCGGCAACGATTGCATGTCCGCTTTAGCGCGCGTGCTCCGCACGGGGTCGCCGGAGTTCTTGCTGGAACCAGAGCACCATCTCCATTCTCCCAAGAGCTGGTCCTATGTCATGTGGGCCATCCTGGGAACGTCTGGTGTACCGAGCGGGGTGATGATCCAACTGGCGGACGCAACCGAGGCCGCGGCTCTGCGCCGAAAATCGACCGCAATGATCGAAGCGCTGTTGTTGTCGGCGATTCAACAACACGAACTCATCGATACCATCCGGCAGGGGGAATTGGACCGGCGCGAGTTGGAAACACAGATGTTCCAGGCGAAGAAGTTGGAAAGTTTGGGGGTGTTGGCCGAAGGAATTGCCCATGACCTGAACAATACGCTGACGCCGGTCTTGGGCTTCGCCGAATTGGCCGCCGATGGTTTGCCGACGGACTCCATCGCTGTACCGATGCTTGATGCCGTCCGGGCAAATGTCCGCCGGGCAACGAAGCTCGTGCAGCAGATCATGGCATACTCAGGCAAGGGCCGGTACGTGATCGGGCCTGTCGACTTATCTCGGTTGGTTGAGGAAATGACTGACATGTTAAGAGAGATCGTGTCAAGGAAGATCGATCTCCGCTATGCCCTCGCTTCCCCACTTCCTTTGGTGGAGGCGGACGCAACGCACCTTCGTCAAGTCATCATAAACCTGGTGACGAACGCTTTCGAAGCGATCGGCGAGGCAGAAGGCACCATCAGCGTGCGCACGGGAGTTTTACCGGCTGGCCAGCGGACGTATGAAACTCCCAATGATGCTGTCGCTCCCCTCGTGTTCATGGAAGTCGCCGACTCGGGGCTTGGGATCCCTGCAGACATCATCGACAAGATCTTCGATCCGTTCTTTACGACGAAGTTCACCGGCCGCGGCCTCGGGCTAGCGGTTGTTCAGGGCATCGCCCGCGCCCATCGCGGGTCCATCCAGGTCCGTAGTTCGCCGGGCGAAGGCAGTAGCTTCTGCCTACTGCTTCCCAGTTCGACAACGCTCCTCTCGTGACGAGTCTCACGACCTTCAACAGCAGGTCAGCGAGATGCAGCTCTTGCATGGCCAACTCGTTGCCCTAATCGTTTTGGCCGAAAACATCGCCACCGCCGGCACGAATCCGAATTAGGGTCGCACCCCCGCGGGCCAGACGGAAGGCGTCCCCGCCCAGGCAGCAGGCCCGCTCAAATCCCCCGGCCCCGATCCGTCGGGCCGTTACCGGCCCGGCTGCCGGGACCGACGCCGCGTACACTCGCAACTCGTACTCCCACCCGGCGGTATCTCGCGCCCGGAACGTTTCCCACAAGTCGCCCATGTCCTACCTCCTGGTGAATGGCTCCGCGCGGCCCCCTCCCCTTGGCAATCACAGCTCGCCGACTAAGTCTGCCGCAATAAATATCCGGTGGTTCCCGCGGCGGTTGTTAGCCGCCTCATGCGGCACGAGTGTCAGTCCGTCGCGGTGAACCGGACAGCCGTGCCCTACAGGTCGTTGCCTGGTGGGTCGTCGGGCGGCCGCCAGTACGTAGGGGTGAACCACACGTATTGGGATCCGTCCGGGAACCGCCACAGGCGGCCCGCCCAGACTAAGCGCAAGATTTCGCCCTGCGGTGCGATGGCGTCCACAACCACGCTCTCGGGCGGCATGCCCACGTCGATCGGCGTCCAGTTGGCCACGTCCGCCTCCACCCCTTGCAGTGGGGTCACCCTGTTACTGGTTCAGCTCCGCCGAAATCTCGGCGGCCACAATCGACACGTCGTCTTGGGGCCCACCGCCCCCGCACCACTGCTCGACCTCGTCCCGCAAGGCCGCGACGGCCGCCGCCAGCGGGGCGGCCCTGCCGCGGTCGACCGCAGCCAGCAGCCGGGCGTCGCCGAACGGCTCGCCGGCCGGGCTCATCGCCTCCGGGAGCCCGTCGGAGTACAGGTACAGCCGGTCCCCGGCGGCCAGCCGCAGTGCGCGCTCGGCGTACGAGCCATCGGCCAAACCGATCGGGTAGCCGGGGCTAACCAGGAGCGCCGGGGGCTCGCCCGTGGGCAGGTGGATAGGGCCCGGGTGCCCGGCCGAAGTGTACCGGAACTCCCTGGCGGGGACGTCCAGGATGCCGTACATAAGGGTGGCGAACTGGTGGGTTGCCGGGTCGAACGGGAAGAGCCGGTTCAGCCGTTCGGCCATCTGGGCCGGCGGAGTCACCCCGCCCAGTCCCCGGCCGCGAGCCGGCAGGGTCAAAAGGACCCGGCTCATGGCCACGGCCAGAAGGGCGGCCGCCACCCCATGCCCGCTGGCGTCCAGGACGAAGAGCGCGACCCGGCCCTCGTCTAGCTGGACGACGTTGAGCCCATCGCCTCCGAGTTCGTCGCAGGGCCGATAGGCCCACGCGAAGACCGCTCCGGGCACCTCGGGCGGGTCAGCCGGGAGGTACGCCGCCTGGACGCGGGCGGCGACCCGCAGGTCCTCGGACATCCGGCGGTGGGCCTCGGCGACCGCCTCCGTCGCCTGGTCAGCCGTTTCTGTGGCCCGGCGGGCCTCCGTCACGTCCTCCAACGCCAGGACCAGGAACCCGGCGTGCGGCCCGGGCCGCATCCGGCGGGCGTTGAGCAGCATGACCCGCAAGCCAATACGTGGGAAGTCGTGTGCCAACTCGAACCCATCGAAGACCGAGTCGGCCGGGACGACATCCTTCAAAAGTGTCCGAAGGGCCGGGCTGTCCCATTGGCCGTTGCCCAGTTCGTAGATGAGCCGGCCTTCAGTTTCGGCCGGGGACACCCGAAAGGACCGGTAGAAAGCCCGGTTTGCCGACCGAACCCGCAGGGTGGCGTCAAGGATCAGCAGGGGCTCGCGGATGGTGTCTACGATGTCCTGGGCGTATGCGGTGCCGTCGTCCGACATGACATCTCCCTGAGGGGCCCGCGGCTAGCGGCGGTCGGGTCCGCCCGGGGTGGCGCCCTCGTGCCCACGTCCACGGTTTTCCGGGAGGTCTCCCCAGAGGTGGCCGAAACGAGGGCGTACCCGGCCAGCACGGCCAGGGAGTCCGCCTCGTGCCGGTCCCCGCGGGTCGACGTGACCCGGGCCTTTAGCAGCCAGGTCGTCCCCCGTGACTCGACGAAGAACACGAACAAGGTCCCGGCCGCTTGGTCGGCGACCCCCGGCCCGGCCCGGATGTCGATCCGGTACACGTCGAACGGGCCGCTCCGGAACCGGACCGGGACGGTCACCCGGCCCGCCCCGTAGACGGCCTTCAAAGTCTCGTACTCCTCCCCGTATTCGCCCTTGGCCGGGGTCTCGCGGACCCAGTCGGTCGTCCGGGCGCCGGGGTCGAGTTCGGTCCAGACCAGGGACGCGACCTGGGCCCGGTCCGAGTGCTGGGCCCCGAGCAGGGTGCTGGATCGCCGGTCGAGCTTACGGGCCGCCGGGTGCGGCGGGATCTCGGTCCACCCCGCAGGAACGGTGAAGGACACGCCGGCCGCGTCGTGCACGAACGTCCGCTCGCTCACCCGCCGGATGAGCGTGAGGTCCCGGCGGTCCTCGGACGGCCGCGTCAGGACATGCTCCTTGGGGTCCTGGCCCCCGGCGGGAAGCGGGCCCAGGGCGGCGATCAGAAAGAGGGTCGGGAGGAGGCGGGTCGGGGACATGGCGGCACCTTGATGACGGATTGGGGCGACCGAGGTTTCGCGGCGGCCCGCTGGTCAGCCCTCGCCGCCGACATCCCGCTCGCGGCCGGCGACGAGGGCTAGGATGGCGGCCTTGTCGTTGAGGTGGGTAGCCACCACCTCGCACCCGTCGCGGCCGGCGTCGGCCCGGATCCGGTCCGGGTCGGCCGCAGCGGGGTGGACCCGGAACTCCAGTTCGCCGGCGCGGGCCAAGATGGCCACCCGTTGGCCGAGGCCCAAATCGTCGAGGATGTGCTGCGGGATCATGTGGCTTTCCTTCGCGATGGAACCTTTGCTTGCCGACCGGACCATCCCGCCGGCCCACTCCGGCCTGCCCCGCGGTTCGGCAGGGTGACAGGCCAATGAGGGTAACCGGAGGCGATCGGTTTCATTCGAGGTTCCGCGACCCGACTGAACGTGCCCAAATCTCAGGCCTGGTCACGGCACCGGGCGCTGGCCCTGGCCACCGTCGTCCCGCCAGTGGTCGTCCTGGGCGGCGTCCTCCCCCTCCCGCCGGTTGATCTCCGCCCGGAGAGCCCGGCCAGCCGCGTCCATGCTGAACGGCTTGCGGAGGACCGCGCCCGTGTCGAGCAGCCGGAGCCCAGCCTCGGTGTGCCCGCCCAGGTCCCCGCTCATGAAACAGCACCGGAGTTGGGGGTGCAAGGCGCGCAGGGCCGCCAGCGTCGCCGGCCCGCCCCGCCCGGGCATGCCGACGTCCATCAGAATCAGGTCGATGGGTGGGCGGTTGGCACGGACCAGGTCGGCCGCCTCCTGCCCGTCTGCGGCCACGGAGACCGTGAACCCTTGCCGCGGCAGGCCAGCAGCCAGGAGCCGGCGCATCCCGGCGTCAGCGTCGACCACCAGAATGCGGTAGCGGGCCGGGGCGACGGGTATGGCAACGAGGTCCAGCAGCGGTTCGATCTCGTCAATCATGAACAAGGCCTCCCAGGCGGCCGGGTCCCCCAGCTCCGCCAGGTAGAATTCGAATATGCGGCGGGCCTCCGAGCAACTCGCACGGACCAGAGGTGTCGTCCGCCGGCCCAGCGCTGCCCGGACGCTTGGCCGGTCACGCCTGTGCCAGAAAGGGCCATCGTGAACGAGAACGCTTTTACCGCGAACTGCGCATCAAGAGCGGCCTGAAGGACTGTCAATGGACGCCAGGTTTCAGTTGCCTTTGCATCTGGCTAACCACAAGACCCGGGTCACCCAGAATGTCAATAAGCTTCTGCTCCACTTGCTGGCGGGGCGATATGTCAGATCGGCTATCTGCCACAAGAGTCTCGTCGGACTCCAAAGTCTGTGTGCTCGAACGGGGATTCTGCCTATCTGAAGCGAGAGGAGTTCCGTTCATGCTGTTGCCTCCCGAATGGATCTAAGAAGTTGGCTGGGGTCTTGCTCTCGCCGATTACTGAAGGGTCGCGCTCGGCTTCAAAGGACAATCGCCTTTCGCTAGACTACCCGAGAAATGGCCCCGCCACTGTCAGGAAGGTTCCCAATCTGCTGTGGGGATTTATCTAAGCGTTTCACGCGCAGAGCATTGGTTCGACCTTGTTTGGCATGTCCGCGCAAAAATAACGGAGGGCGACAGCACAGGAGCCCTTCGCTGATTTTCTGAACGTTGCACGAGCAAATGCCCATGACAGACGCCAAAGAGAAACCGCCCACAACTCGGCCTCGGCTGGCACCGATGCTGATGATGACGTTCTGGATGTTTCTGGCTGGAGCCGCTGGGAAACGGGTTGCTCCAACCTTGTGGCAGATTCTCGGCCTTGGCGCCGGTTCCGTGTCCGTCGCCGTCCCTGTCGGCGGCTTTGTCGGTGCAGTTGCAGGCGCACTGCTCGGGTTGATCAGCAACCCGCGACTGCTTGTTCTCCTGATGGCAGTGCTCTCCAGTTCGGCCGCCGGCTCCACCGCCGGCAAGGTCGCGTGGGGAGAATCACTTGGGCGACGTGGTTATTCCTCGAACGGGGAAATCGCCATACTTAGCAGGCATTATCGATGAAAACTCATCGCTCCACGATTCCTTTGTAGCAGCCGGTTGAGTTCTTTCAGAGAAAACCGGCATCCCCGATAAGATAAGCTTCACAGTTCCAACGCGTCGTCTCTTTGGACCAACCATTTTTCATTCACTTCGAATTGCCAGCCGTTCGACATCGCCCAGGAAAGAAGCCTTGTGTGTCCACCGGCGAGGAAGCCACCCGAAGTCAGTCGGAATGGATCCTAGTCGCCCTGGCCAGTGTCGGCACCGCCATCATCGTTACCGACGCGAGCACTCGCATCGTCTCAATGAACCCGGTGGCCGAGACGCTGACCGGATGGCCACAAGGCGAAGCCCTCGGCCAGCCGCTCACAACCGTCTTCCGAATCCAGAACGAACACACTCGTGGCAAGATCATTGATCCCGTCGCCGAGGTTCTTGCCACCGGTTTGACCGCCAAAGTTGCCAATCACACGATCCTGGCGGGGCGTGATGGAAACGAGTGGATTCTTGACGACTCGGCGGCGCCGATTCGCGACTTGGCTGGCAACGTCATCGGGGTCGTTCTGGTCTTCAGCGATGTGGGCGAGCGCCGCCGCATTGAACGCGCTGCTGATGACGCTCGCTCCTACGCGGAGGGGATCGTCGAAGCGGTTCGCGAATCACTGGTGGTGCTCGACCCCCAACTGCGCGTGCGAACGGCAAACCGCGCCTTCTACCGGACGTTCGGTGGGACGCCAACTTCGACCGAAGGCCGGCTGCTCTTCGAACTGGACGACAACCGATGGGATATCCCGGAACTACGAGTGCGCCTGGGAGAGGTGATTGAGCGTTCGACTCCTTTCAACGACTTCGAGGTGGATAAGAACATCCCGGGATTGGGTCGCCGGGCGATGCTGCTCAATGCCCGGCCGATCGTCACGGCTCGTCTGGTCCTTCTGGCGATCGAGGACATTACTGATCGTCGCAAGTTGTCGGACGCACTGAACATCTCGGAGGCCCGCTACCGGCGCCTGTTTGAGACGGCGCAGGATGGCATCCTGATCGTCGACCCGGACACGAAGCTCGTATATGATGCGAACCCGTTCCTGAGCGACATTCTCGGCTACAGCCACAGCGAGTTGGTCGGGAAGGAATTATGGCAGATCGGCCTGTTCCAGGACATCGAGGCCAGCAAGGCGGCATTTCAGGAGTTGCTGGCGCGCGGCTACATCCGCTACGAGGATCTGCCGCTTCAGACGAATGACGGACGGCACATCGAAGTGGAATTCGTCAGCAACGTCTACGTCGTCGGTGCGGCGCGCGTGATTCAGTGCAACATTCGTGACGTCACGGACCGAAAGCGTGCTGAGGATGGCCTGCGCAAAGCCCACGATAACCTGGAGACGCGCGTTATTGAACGGACGACCGACCTGGCCCGCGTGAACGAAGCTCTGGCGGGGCAAATTCAGCGTAGTGACCGCGCCGAGGCCGCTCGACGCGATCTTCAGGTTCGGCTAGCGACCGCGCAGGAGGACGAACGCCGGCGAATTGCCCGTGAACTCCACGACCAGATGGGGCAGTACTTGACGGCTCTCGGCCTGGGACTCAAGACCATGGAGAACGCCGCGCTGCAATTTCCCGGCACCACCGGGCAGATTCAGCAACTTCGCAAGCTCACCGACCAGATCGGCCGCGAGGTCCACAACCTGGCGCTGGAGATCAGGCCGACGGCGCTCGACGACTTGGGTCTAGCCGCGGCCGTGGCCACATACGCGGAAGAGTGGGGAAACCGATCCGGAGTCGCGGTCGACTTTCACTCGACGGGCATCGAAGGCGAGCGCATGCCCTCGCCGGTCGAGTCGACTCTATATCGCGTGGTACAAGAGGCACTGACTAACGTTCTACGGCACGCCACTGCCCATCGCGTTAGTCTCGTCCTTCAGCGGACCCCGATCGGCGTCACTGCGGTTATCGAGGACGACGGACGCGGCTTCGACGCGGACAGTGCCGAGGCTGGCGGCCGGTTAGGGCTACTTGGGATGCGTGAGCGATTGGAGTTGGTGGGCGGAAAGCTAACGGTCGAATCAGTACCAGGCAAGAGTTCGACGGTCATCGCGCGCATCCCATTGGGTGCAGGCACGGAGGCGGGAAGATGATAAAAGTGCGTGTCTTTCTGGCCGACGATCACGCTGTGGTACGCGAGGGGCTGAAGGCTCTAATTGCGGCCCAGCCCGGGATGACTGTCATCGGCGAAGCGGCCGACGGGCTCGACGCGTGCCAGCAAATACAGAAGCTAAAGCCGGACGTAGTGGTAATGGACGTCTCCATGCCGGGCTTGCCCGGAGCGCAGGCGACCGAGCGGGTACGGCAGGAGTGTCCGACGACCAAGGTGCTTGCTTTGACCGTGCACGAAGACAAAGGATACTTACGGCAACTGCTGGCTGCGGGCGCAACGGGCTACGTCCTCAAACGCGCCGCGGGTGACGAGCTGGTCCACGCCATCCAGATCGTCGCCGAGGGAGGCGTCTACCTGGATCCGTCATTGGCGGGTAAGGTTGTCAGCGGCTTCGTCGGACGACCGGGAGTTACGACACCCGCAAGGGCGGGCGAACTCAGCGATCGGGAAATTGATGTGATTCGCCTCACGGCTGCCGGCTACGGCGCCAAGGAAATTGCCACGCAACTCGACTTGAGTGCTAAAACCGTGGAGACCTACAAGGGCCGTGCGATGGAGAAACTCGGGCTCCAGAGTCGTGCCGACGTTGTCAAGTATGCGGCGCAGCGTGGGTGGCTGCCGGGATAGACACTTTCGCCAACCACTTTCAGCTGCTACATCGCCTCTTTGAACGATTTCTTTTCGATTTTGAAATCCAGAATCTTCGCCGAGACGCTTCGCCGCGATAAGCCACACAGCTTCGCGCAGTTGCCGATATGGCCGCGCGTTTGCCGCAATGCTCTGCTGATGTGGCGCTTCTCAAACGCCGCGGTCATCTCGGCGATTTGGTCTGGTAAAGGACGGGACAGATCGACGCTGGAGCAGCGGTGGACATGCGGCCCGCGCATTAACTCCTGGGGAAGATTGATCGGGCCAATAAAGCCGTCGCGAGCCGTCGCGCAGGCCCGCTCGATCGCATTCTCGAGTTGCCGCACATTGCCGGGCCACGGGCAGCGCAACAAAACGTCCATCGCGTCCGGAGTAATCTCCGCCCGGCTAGACCCAGGCTGAGTGAATCGGCGGCAAAAATGGTCGGCGAGTAGCGAAATGTCTTCCGGCCGGTCGCGCAGGGGCGGCAGATCGATGCGGATCACATTCAGCCGATAATATAAATCCTCGCGAAATTTCCCCAGTTCGATCAGTCGCGGCAGATCCCGATGTGTGGCGGCGACCACGCGTACGTCGACGGCAACCGGCTCGCTGCCACCGACCCGCTCGAAGCGGCGTTCCTGAAGGACGCGCACGAGCCGGACCTGCATTGCCTTTGGCATATCGCCGAGCTCGTCGAGCAACAACGTGCCGCCATGCGCGAGTTCAAATCGACCCTTGCGCTTGCCGGCCGCGCCGGTATAAGAGCCTTTCTCGTGGCCAAACAACTCGCTTTCGATCAGGTTCTCATTTAAGGCACCGCAGTTGACGGCCACGAACGGCCCTTCCCTGTGCTTGGACGACTGATGAATCGCGCGCGCGATTTCCTCCTTGCCGGTCCCGGTTTCGCCGACAATCAGCACCGTGGAGTGCGAATCCGACACCTGCGTAATCAGGTCGAATACGTTCAGCATGCGTTCGTTGTTGCTCAGGACATTTGGAAACGAATGACGTTGGCCCGGTTCGGGTCGAAGTGAAGGCAATTCGTCCTGAGGGGCGAGTTCCTGATCGGCTTGTTGAATCGTACCTGTCCGGCGAAATGACGCCTTCCGTCGTCGGTTAGCCTGTGAGTTTTCCTTGTTGAGGAGAACTCTGTCATGCGACAACGCAGTCCCGACCGAGTCCGCATCTGGCGAGGGTTGATCGACGCTTGGAAGCAGTCCGGTCAATCGGTCAATGAGTTTTGCCGCGACCGGAAACTGACGCGGTCGAACTTTGACCGCTGGCGGCGCATCCTTGTCAGCGAGCCGACGAAGTCGAAGTCATCTGCGGCGTTCGTTCCACTTCGGGTCGTCGCCGAGCCGATGGCCGAGGTCATCCTTCGCTCCGGCATCGTGGTACGTTTCCCGCTGACCAGTGCTGCGGATGCCGTCACCCGGCTGGTCGCCGCGGTCGGAGCGACCTCATGTTGAGCCTGCTGCCCGGCGGCCGCATCTTGGTCGCCGTCGAGTCCGTGGACGGCCGCAAGGGCATCGACTCGCTCGCCGGCGTGGTGCGGTCGGTCCTCCATGGTGATCCACTGTCGGGCGATCTGTTCGTCTTCAAGAACAGGACGGGTGACAAGCTCAAGATCCTGGCCTGGATGGGCGACGGCTTCGCACTCTACCTCCGGCGGCTCGAACGCGGCACCTTCGCCTTCCCCACGGCAAACGACGTGAGTGTGCTCGTCACGCCGACGCAGTTGGCGATGATCCTCGGCGGTCTCGATCCGGCCGAGGCCCGCCAACGGGCGCGGTACAAGACCCCAGTATGAATAGCGCTACCTGGAACGAGGGGCGGTGTTGAATCCGGCATGCCGACGATCGGAGAGACCGCCGTCCTTCGCCAGAAACTGATCCACGCAGATGCCGTGATCGCGGAACTTCGCGGTGTGGTGGCCGACCTTCGCAAACAGATCGAATCGCAACTGGCCCACATCCATCGCCTCGTGAAGATTACATTCGGCCGTGGTGGAGAGCGAGTCGAAGGCCCAACGCTCTTCGATGGCATGGACCCGCCCGAAGCCGAGGTCCCGCCGCCGGTCGAGCCCTCGACCCCTGAAGCGATTCCCGCAACCAAGCGAAAGGGCCACGGTCGGCGGCGTAAACCGAAAGACCTGCCACGTCTTTCCGAGGTGATTGACCTGAGCGAGGCCGAGAAGGTCTGCACCTGTTGCGGCGCATCGAAGGTCCGCATCGGCCAGAGTGTCAGTGAACGCCTCAATTACCAGCCGATGTCGATCTTCGTCCGCGAACTGGTCCGCCCCACCTACGCCTGCCGATTGTGCGAACAGCAGGGGCACGATCCGCAGATCGCAAAGGCAGCACTGCCGCCCGAGCCGATTCCCAAGAGTGGCATCGGGGCCGGTCTGCTCGCCCACGTCATCGTCTCAAAGATCGTCGATCACTTGCCGCTCAACCGCCAGGAGTCGATCCTGGCCCGCCACGGCTGGGACGTGTGCCGTTCAACACTCTGCGATCACTTGCAGAAGTGTGGCATATTGCTGACGCCGCTCTATGACCTGATGCGCCGTCGTCTCTTGCAATCATTCTCGATCCACGCCGACGATACGCCCCTATTGCTCCTGCGGCCACGGCGCACGGCTTACGCCTGGGTCTACCTCGGCGACGAGCAGAACCCGTACACGATGTTCGACGTGACCGCCGGGCGGAGCCAGAACTTTCCGCAATCTTTCCTTACCGGATACCGGGGCTTCGTCCACGCCGACGCCTATGACGGGTACAACGCGGTGCACGGCAACCTTCGACATCTGGGTTGCTGGATGCATTGCCGCCGATATTTCTTGGAGGCCGAGCCGAGCGACCCGCGGGCGGTCGAGGCGCTAGCCTTCATCCGCACGCTTTACGCTGTCGAACGAGAGATCAAGAACGATCGGGACAATTTGGGCGGCGCGTTCACCGATGCCGATGGCGTGCGGATGAGGCAGACACGGGCCGGGCCAATCCTGGCGCGGTTCGCCGACTGGCTCGAAGTTCAAAACCTGACCGCGACGCCGAAGAGTTTGTTCGGGCAGGCGGTCAACTATGCCCGGAACCAGTGGCCGTCCCTTGTCCGGTACTTGCACGACGCCCGGTTCGCCATCGACAATGGGGCGGCCGAGCGGGCCATTCGCCCGATCGCCGTCGGCCGAGCCAACTGGCTCCAGATCGGCGGCGATGGCGGGCTGGCCACGGCATCAGTGCTGTTAAGCATTTGTGCCAGTGCCCGGCGGAATCGTCTGGACCCATGGACCTACCTGACACAAGTCCTGACCGAGGTACCCGCCCGCGCGATCGGGTCGGACCTCTCCGACTTGCTCCCTGACGCCTGGACCCGGCCCCGGGCCGGGCCGACATCAATGGCCGGATGATTCCCGAGGCCGGCATGAACCATTTATCAATCCTGACCGACGAGTTGTTCGCCGCCTACCTAAAGTGCCCACAAAAGGCATACCTGAAGTTAACGGGCGCCGTCGGCGAACCGTCGGACTACATGTGCCTCCAGGAGCGGTCGGCGGCCGATTACCGGGCCGCCGCCCAGCAGGCATCGCTACAAACGGTCGAAGGAGCGACCGTCGTCCGAGATCCGTCTGCCGCGCGGGACGCGATCCGGCGCGCGGCCGCGCTCATCCTGGAACCGACCCTGACAGACGCGGGCGACTCCTGCCGCCTGGATGCCCTGTTCGGTCCAACGGCCAGGGCAAGTGCGGCGGGTGCCGGGTACACGCCTGTTTTGTTCATCCCGCATCAAACGGTCTCTACGGACGATCGCCTCCGGCTGGCCTTCGGGGCGTCCGTCCTGGCCCGGATACAGGACCGCCCGCCGGAAGTCGGTAAAGTCATCCACGGCCGACAATTCAAGGTAACTCGGGTTGCGCTGCCCACCCTCACAAACCGGGTCGCGGACACCGTCGGTCAGATCCGCGCCCTGGCCGAGTCCGCGTCCCCGCCTCCGCTCGCCTTGAACCGACATTGTGTCCAGTGCGAGTTCCGGCGTAGGTGCCGGGAGGCGGCCGTCGAGAAAGATGACCTAAGCCTCCTCCGGGGCCTGTCGTCCAAGGACATTGCCGGGCTGCACCGCCGGGGCATCTTCACCGTCACGCAATACTCGTACACATTCCGCCCGGGCCGGTTGAAGCGGGTGGCCGGGAAGCCGGGTGGCAAGGCCGACCATGCGCTCCAGGCGCTCGCTCTCCGGGAACGGAAAATCTACGTTGCTCGGCGGCCCCAGTTGCCGGTCACCGGCACCCGGGCGTACCTGGACGTGGAAGGGTTGCCGGATACTGGCCTGTACTACCTCATCGGGTTGACCGTCGAAGACAGCACCGGCCGGCGGCACCTGTCCTGGTGGGCTGACCGGGCGGCCGACGAGCCGGCCGTTTGGGCCGCGTTCCTCGGGGCCGCCCGCGAACTCGGCGACGAGTTCGTCCTGTACCACTACGGCAGCTACGAGACGCAATTCTTGAAGACGATGGAGGACCGACACGGGGGTGACCCGGACGTCCTCGCCCGGATCCGGTCCCGAAGCGTCAACGTGCTATCCGCGATCCACGCCCAGGTGTACTTCCCGGTTTATGCGAATGACCTCAAGAGCGTGGCCGGCAGCCTCGGCTTCAAGTGGTCGGAGCCGGGGGCCACCGGCCTCCAGGCAATCGTCTGGCGGTCCGACTGGGAGGCCACAGGCGACCCGGCCGTGAAGGACCGGCTCCTGACCTACAACCGGGAGGACTGCGCGGCCCTGGACGTGGTTACGACGGCGGTCCGCGCGCTCGGGGCCGACTCGCCACCGGCCAGTCCCGGTATCGGGCCTCCGGTGGCAGAGATAGATGAGATCGAACGGGCGGCCTACCGGAAGTACGGCCAGACACAGTTCGCCCTGCCGGAGTTCGCCGGTATCACTAAGTGCGCCTACTTCGACTATCAGCGGGACAAGGTGCTGTGCCGGACGAATCCGGCGGTCAAAGAAAGTCTCCGGCGCAAAGACCGATGCCGTGGCAGAGCCCCAAGGGTCAACCGGGTCGTTGATTGCCAGGACGTGAAGGTCTGCCCACTTTGCGGTTCGACCGGCCTCGACACGCATACCCGATACCAGCGGTGTGTGATCGACCTGAAGCCATTCCTGGGCGGGGTCAAGCGGTGTGTCACTCGGTATCGGGTCGTCCGCCGGCGCTGCCGGACGTGCTGGCGGACCTTCCTCCCGCAAGACTACCTGGCGCTCCCGTCGAAGTACGGCTGGGGTGTGTATAGCTGGGCCGTGTACGCCTCGACCTCCCTCCGGCAGACCAACGACGCGGTTGCCGAATCCCTCCAGGAGTTGTTCGGCATCGCCTTACAATCGGCGATGGTGTCGCGACTCCGACGAATTGCGGCAGACCGCTACCGGGCGACCTATGAGGGGCTCTTGTCCGACCTCCGCAACGGCCCGCTTATCCACGCCGACGAGACCCGGGTCGCGCTGAAAGGCCCGACCGGGACCGGGTACGTATGGGTGTTCGCCAGCCCCGACACAGCCGTGTACTTTTACTCCCCAACCCGGAGCGGGGCGAACGTTCACGAGACCCTGGCCGGCTTCCAGGGCGTCCTGGTCTCCGACTTCTACGCCGTCTATGACGGGATTGACTGCCCCCAGCAGAAGTGCTTGATTCACCTCATCCGGGACCTGAACGACGACCTGCTCCGCAACCCGTTCGACGAGGACCTGAAGCGTCTCGCCGCGCGGTTCACAGCCCTCCTCCAGCCGGTGATCGCGACGATCGACCGCTTCGGGCTGAAGCAGCACCACCTGGGTAAGCACAGGCGAGACGTGGAACGTTACTTTGCGGCGGAGACTGCGGAGAACTATCGGTCGGAATTGGCCGGAGGCTACCGGACGCGCCTCCTCAAGTACCGGGAAAAGCTGTTCACCTTCTTGGACCACGACGGGGTGCCGTGGAACAACAACAATGCGGAGAACGCGATCAAGCTGTTCGCCTCCCGGCGGAAGGTAATGGACGGCCTCTTCACTGAGGCCGGCATCCGGGACTATTTGCTTCTGCTGAGCCTGTACCAGACGACGAGGTACCGGAACCTGAGCTTTTGGCGATTCTTGCTCTCGGGGCAGTCAGACCTCGCGGCCTTTGCGACGAACAAACGTTGAAATGAGGGGCCGCTTAAATGTGCGAATTGCGTTCACCGGACAGCTACGTTGAATCCGTTCGGTCAGAGAACAGACGCTGGGACTGTGCTGAGCGATCGGTATGTCCGTGAACGTATCCTCGTTCGCGCGTACCACGCGGAGTTCGGGGAACGGGTGGTTGTTCGTAGATGCAAGCGTCATGGGTGCTCTGCTTTCTTCTAACCCAAGTTACGCTACTGCGCTCTTTTTTGCACTTTTTTCGGCCCTCCGGTGAGTCAACGCTTCGGGATTTTTCGAGCGCGTGGTCGTCGGAGGTCGTGTAGTGAAGACCTACCCTCTTGCTTTGACCATGTCGCATT
>DATANR010000106.1:0-3489 GCA_036266155.1 Gemmataceae bacterium
CCTGCGTGACTCGGCCGCGCTGGTGCAGGAAGACACACTGATCGTCGCCGATCTGACCGACCTGTCCAAGCCGTACGCTCGTCACCTGGAAGGACTCGGTCGTGTCCACGACGGGTCCGATCCCGGCCAGCGCATCACGCCCGGATACGCCGTCTTCGAGGCCTACACGCGGGTCAACCAGTGGCAACTGTTCCCACTCATCGTCGAGCCGATGAAGGTGTATGCCGGCATCCCCGTCAGCGAGAACGAGGAGATCTTGAGGCATGTTCGCCGCGTGCATGAGGCCACGGGCGGAAAGGCACCTGGGTGCTCGATCGCGGCTTCGACCGCCGCGAATTGTTCACGCCGCTGGTGCGGGCTCGCGTCGCGTTTATCGTGTGGCAACGCGGCGATCGCTCGATTCAGACGGCGGACGGCCGTGTGCTCAGTGTGCAGGAATTAGCGGACGAACAGGTTTGTCCGCGGCCCCGGCATTGGCCCAAAGCCGACGTCGCCGTCGCTGTGGAAGTCTGGTTGCCGGAGGTCGGTCCCGAGCCGTTTCTGTTGGTGATCGGTTGGCGCGTGCCCAACAGCGAGCGACCACTGATCTTGCTCGTCAGTCCGGCCGCCCGTCGGCGCGGCCGCACCGCCAAATGGTTTGTCCGCGCCTATCATCGGCGCTGGGGCGTGGAAGATGCCACGCGCGGCCTGAAGCAGAAATTCACCCTCGAACTGTTTCTCGTCCGCACGTGGTGCGCGATCCGCCGCTTGCTGTGGCTGGTGGCTTGGGCATTCTGGTGGTTGAACCTGTGGGGCGAAGACCGCTTCGACAAACTACGCCACGCCCTGATGAACCACTCATGGCGACTGAAGAAGAAAGTGACCTACCTCTTCGACTGGATCGCCTCCATGCTCCGCGAACTCCTACACCCGCATCCGAAAGTGACTTCCGACTCTGGGTGAACTCCAAAAAGGCTTTGTTCGTTGACTCGAATGACTCGGTATGCTCAACTGCACCCGCTGCTCTTCAATTCTCAATCGAGGGCGGCTCGGCCCGTCGGGTTAGAGGGACCCGGCGGGCGTTTTTGTTGGCGGACTCTTGCGAAATCAGCGAACGTCCGGAATGATTTGCAAGAACTAAGGGAACTTAGGACGGGCACCGGCGGTCCGAAGGAGGTCCAGGGTGGATGTCACACAGTTGCCATTCAATCGCCTAATCGGGATGGAGGCCGGGGCCGCTGACACAGGGTACCTCGTCAGTTTGCCCGATGGGCCTCAGTACACCAACCATCTTGGCACTGTCCATGCAAGCGCACTTCTGGCCGTTGCGGAGGCGGGGTCTGGAGCATTCCTCTTGTTGCACTTCAGCAGCACCGAGGGGTTGGTTCCGGTCGTTCGCCGGATGGAGTCGAAATTCCGCAAACCGGCCTCCGGTCGAGTGTCGGCGCGAGCGTCGGCCCCGCCAAGCGAGGTCGCCCGGTGGGCTTCCGAGTTGGCGTCACGCGGCCGCGTATTGGCCGTGGTGGATGTCGAGGTCGTGGATTTGGCTGGGATCGTCGTGCTTTCGGCAGCCGTTGAGTGGTTCATTTTGAGCAGCAGTACGGTCCAATAGCTCGCCGCGAATCTTGACTCACCCAAGTAAGGTGCGTGTGAATCGACTATGGCCCTTGCTGATCACTGCGGCATCCTCGGCACCAACCGCACGGCAGTCGGCTTGCGCCTTGCCATGGCGCTTTGTCTCACGCTCTGGTTCTTCAATTGCACTGCACTCGCGATGCGCCCTCCGTCATCGGGACGGCGAGGCCCCATCAAGGAGCCGCGCCATCATCGTGCTGGGTAAGCTAGCGGCCGCCACAACGGCTAACGCTTTTGTCCATTGCCCGAACCAGAAGGATCTGCGACACCACCCATGGGGTACGCCTGCCCGTAAAAGTTCGTTCCTTTGACTGCCGTCGGTTGCCGAAAAACCCAAACGGCGTTGTCTTTGCCATCCTTCTTGAGCGTCATCTGGCCGTGGTAGTCCCAACCTTTCGACTCGCGCGCCCGAAGAAACTCAACAAACGCTTCGGCATCCATGTCTCGAACGGGAACGAAGCTGTAACGCCAATTGGTCGTGGAATGCACCGGTCCACCGGCCTCTTTGAGTCGCTCGGCTTCCGCCTTGCGTGCCACTTCCCTTTTGGCCCGTTCGAGTTCTAGTTCCAGTTGCTTCACCCTATCTTCAGGACTCTGTTTGACGTCTGGCGTCGTGACGTATTGGGCTTCGGCCGTCGCGATCCAGCCGGCCCGACCACCGACGCCCAGCCCCACAGTGAGAAGCAAGCCAGCCGCCAACATCTTCATCTGAAAAGCGCTCATTCCAAATACTCCTTGGGTAAGCCGATGAATTGATCCGGAAATTGTTACTCCACCTTGAACCAACTCGAACGTTTGCGCCAAGAGTCCGGCCGGCGCCGATGTCTCGGTGACGACCAAGGTCGCCACGGCACCGGCCGTGATCCCACGGACATTGAGCCGGGCGAGGAGCAAGTCCTTCGCACGGTTGAGCCGCACGGAGACGGTGTTGACTTTCCACCCCAGGCGCTCGGCCGCCTCGGTGACGCTTTGCCCCTCCAGCGCACAAAGCACGAATGGCACTCGCAAGCTCTCGGGCAACCTGACCAACTCCTGGTGGACAGCCAGCAGTGCCCGTTCCCATGCCGAATCTGGCACGACGGACCCACCTCGCTCCGAAATCGCGGCCGCATGCTCGCGACTGGTTCGACGTTTTTCTGTTTGTCTGGCCTTCGAGCAGACGCGATAGGCGACCCCGTGCAGCCAGGCCGCCAGACTATTTGGGTTGCGAACTTTCGCCGCGTTCCGCAGGAGGACCAGGAACACCGCTTGAAACGCATCGTCTGCATCCTCGCGGGCCAGGTGATGACAGACATTCCATACCAATCGCCCGTGGCGGCGCACAAGTGTCGCGAAGGAGTCCCCATCCCGATTCCTGACGAATCGGTCTAGCAGATCCGCGTCGGTTGCCGGAGGTCCGGTTTCAGTGACCTGGCGCAGAATCGTCAGGAGATTGCGGTGCTTCACGAGGTCTCCGTTCGCGGTCAACTGAGTAGTGCCCGTTGAGAGAGAAATTTCATGCGGATCTTTTTGAGCCCGGTATCGAACAATTCGGGCAATGGTAGGAGAACGATTTTGCCGCCAGAAGTGCCGAACCGCAAATGACTTTGGACGCCTTGTCCATGAAGCGGTAGCGCAACCGCATCTCAGCCTAGTGCCCGTCCAGGCTGAATTTTCGGGTTGCCAAGGCCGTCGATTTTGGGGAACCTCCACGTCAACAAGGAGGTTCCCATGAACAAGAAGTACGTCGTGCGTCTCACGGACGAGGAACGGGCGATTTGCGAAGCGACCATCAAGGAGGAAACGGGCAAGTCGGAGAAACTACGGCGGGCGACAATCTTGCTCAAGGCCGACGCCGACGGCCCGGCTTGGGATGATGCCAAGATCAGCGAGGCG
>DATANR010000107.1:0-9009 GCA_036266155.1 Gemmataceae bacterium
TCAACCCATCTCCTTTGCGGGCATGGGGATAGGCGCGAAAACGCAGGCAGAGATGGTCAACCCCAGTGTGTGTGTTGACCATCTCTCAATTCTGGATGAAAACCATCATGACGAGTGGCCCGTCTCCCGAACCGATGAAAATAGGTCCAGTATCGGGCCGGCCGGAAGACCTATTTTCAAGGCAACGAATCCGCCGCACGCCGCACGGATTCATTGCAAAGCACTTTTCCGGAGAGGAAGATCGCCAAGCCGCCAATCGCAAGAAATGGGAACCGAGTTGGACATTTCCGAGTGTGAGCGGCCCTCACATCCGTTCCGACCCTTCATGCCGGCAAGCTCGACAGGCCCGGCAAACTGGTGAATCTGTTGCAGTTGTGCAACTAGGTCGAATCCGAAATATCCCGAACCCTGGCAAGGCCGGTCATATCGGAAGAACCGGCGCGACGATACCTGATCCCGAGGACGGTTACCAACCGCGTTCACGGACCCGAGTCGCCGGCAACACCCGGCCGGACGTGGGCCCGGATGTGAGAGGATGCACATGATCCGGCGAAAGATTTGGGCGACCGCCACCTGCTGCCTGGCACTCGCCGGCGCCGCCCAGGCGCAGACTGGTTCGACCCCCAAGGCCTCCCTCGGGGCCCCGAAAACCGACAGTTACATTGCTCGCGGAGCCGCCCCCGGCTATCCGCAATATTCACCGCGCAGCTACACCGCCCCGCTGCCGCCCGGCTACGCCGCCCCGCAGCCCAACCTGGGCACCAGCCCGGCCCCAGGTCCGATGGCCCCAACCGCTCCGGTGCAAATGGTCGAGCAGCCGGCCATGTCGCAACCCGAAGTCGACGGGTCGCTGACATTCGCGGCAGACACGGTCCCGACGCTGCCGGCCCCGACGTCGCCGAGCCCGATCCAGGTGAATCCGAAGGGCGGCATCGGCGCTCCCATGACCACGCCGATGCCGATGCCCATGAGCACTCCGATGGGCGCTCCCATGGGCACGGTGCCCATGCAGATGCCCATGGGCACGATGGCCGAAGGCATTCCGGTGCCGACCGGTCCGCTCGTCAGCGGGCCGATCAACGGCGGCCCGATCATGGACACCGGGTTGAGCGGCTCTCCGTTCCTCGATAGCTTTGGCGGCGGCATGCCGGCCATGTGGGTCACCGGCGAGTATCTCAATTGGCGGATGCGAGGCGCCAACGTCCCAGTGCTCGTGACGACGGCGCCGGTCGGCAGCCCCGGCACGTTGAACGACGCTGCCTCTTTGGCCGCCTACGGCGGAACCGATCGCGAGACCGACTGGCAAAGCGGCTTTCGTATCCGTGCCGGCACCTGGCTCGAAAATGGCGCCGGCCTCGACGTCGGCGTGTTCACGGTCCTGCGGAACAAGAACAACTTCGCCTTCGGTTCGAACGGCGACCCCGGTATCTTCCGCCCGTTCTTCAACACGTCGACCGGTTCCGAGGATGCCGGCCTAGTCTCCTTCGTCGACCCAATCGCCGGCCCGATCCTCACGGGTCGCGTTGGGATCCAAACGACGACCGATCTGTTCGGGGCCGAAGCAAACTATCGCACGGGTTGGACGACCGGTCTCGGCGGCCGACTCGATGCCCTCATCGGCTATCGCTATGTGCGGTTCCGCGATTCGATCTCGATCCAGAGCGACTCGAACACCGCAATTGCCGCCGGCGCCGCTCCGGCCGGCACGCACATTACGGTTTACGACCGCTTCACCGGCTTGAACCAGTTCAACGGCGGTCAGATCGGCTTCGCCGGCGAATGGCAGACCGGCAGCATGACCTTCGGCCTTCGCGCCACGATCGCGGCCGGCGTCAACTGTCAGAACGTCGACATCGCCGGCACCGCGACCGCGACGCCGCCGAGTGGAACGCCAATCGTCTCTTCCGGTGGACTGCTGGCGTTGCCGAGCAACATCGGCTCGCATGATCGCAACGTGTTCTCGGTGGTCCCGGAAGTCGGCGTGACGGTCGGCTACCAGCTCACGAGCAACCTCCGTGTGTTCGGCGGTTACAACGTGATGTCGTTCACCAACGTCGTTCGCGGCGGCGAGCAGATCGACCGCCGGATCAACGGCACGTTCATCCCCGACCCGACGACCGGCACCGCGGCCGGCGTCGGCGTGCCGAACCCGCTGTTCCAGCATCGCGACACCGACTTCTACATGCACGGCTGGACGGCCGGGCTGGAATGGCGGTGGTAATTTCTTGAGGGTGTGCCAAATAAGCGAGGCGGCCGTTGCAAGTAGTCGCAGCGGCCGTCTCGTTGTGTTTGACGTTGATGTTCATGACCGCTTGGACCGCGGCGGCTTGATGCCGAGCTGTGTGCGACATTCGGCACGAGCACGTTCAGCCCAGCGAAGTGCCGCGACAGCTTGACGTTTGGTTGCAGTCTTTCCTGGATAGCGAAAATCCACGGCAAATTGCTTCAAGAAAACCAAGCCGCCTCGGATGCGAATCAAACTTGGGAAGCTCGGCCGAAGAGTTTGCAACAGGTCGACGAGATTGTGTGTGTGCGCGGAATAGTTTGCCCGACTTCTTCGAGAATCGCCTTGAGATACTTTTCAACCAACTGGAGCGCATAAATAGAGTACCCCGCATGTCACACCTCGCCACATGCCACCATAACGAGGTTAGTTTATCGGATCAACTTCGCGGCAACGTTACGCGGTGGCTTTAGCGTTGTTTGCGCGTGACGATCTCTCCTTGCTGTTCTTCGACGACTTGGTTTTTGATGGGCGGCGTTTTGGCGTGGTGAGCGCGCACGGTGTCGGAAGCCTCGGATATTTGCGACCGTGGTCTCTGAGACCACGAAGCCGATCCAATTCGCCGGCGTCGGCCCAGACCAGGTGATAGTCGAGCTGCGGCGTCCGGCGGCAGTGGACCCAGCCAAGAGCAATCCAGCGACGCAAGGTGCTGTAGGACACACTGAGTTTGCGTGCGAGGTCGCTGAGCCACCATTCGTCGGGATCCAGCTTGACCTGGTCATAACGCTCACCGGTCAACTGCCAGCGCGACAACAGTTGTCGGACGGTCATCGCGTAGAACGTTTTTCGCCGGCCCGTGGGATGGAATCCTTCTTGGTTCAGCCGATCGGCAATCTCGGCGGCTGTGAGGTCGGCTTCATGCAATGCATGCAGCCGCTCGACCAGCCGATCATAGTCGCGCATTTGATGGTATTCGGCGACGGGCCGTTGGATCTGGTGTTGACTGGCAAAGCCACCGGCCCAATGAATCGTCACGTCGACATACTCGGTGTTTTCTTGCACGTGCACGACGATGCGTTCAACAAGGCAACGAAGAATCTCTTTGCGTTCGACAACAGTTGTGGTCGCCGATCGCCACAAGGTCGGCAGGTCGTTGGCCAAAGCGCGGATGCGCTTCTTCTCGCTGTCGGTCAATTCAAGGGGCTTCTGTTGTAGGAAGCGATCGTATTCCTCTTGGCGTTGCCGCTCGGCGCACAGGGCTTGCTCCCACTGTTGCTCCAGGGTGCGGGCGACCAGGCGATTCTCGGGATCGACGGCGCGATAACGACGTTCGGCTTGCTGGGCTTCGTAGCCAGCGCGTTCCAATTGCTGTTGCCAGTGCAGCGCCAACCGCTTCCGCTCACGTTGAATGTCGTCCGCGGCGCCAAGGCTCAATTCGAGCGCGGCCGGCTCCAAGGCGCGCAACAGTTCCTGCACCACCAACTCGTCCAATGGCGGGGCCTGCAGACCGTGGCACTCACGCTCGTATCCATGCCGCAGATGCCGTCCGCAATCGTAGCGGCCCGGTTGGGTGCCCGTGTAGCGGACCTGCATGCGAATGCCGCAGCCGCCACAGATGACGAGCCCGCCCAAGAGCGCGGCGCCTTGCCTGGGAGCACCGGTTGCTTCCCAGTGCGAGCTATTCTGCCGCAGCTTTTCCTGATTCCGTTTGAAGCGCTCACGTGATGTACGCCGGCACGCGGCCGTGCAGCAGGGCTTTCCATTGCTCGATCGGCATTGTCTTCTGCGCCTTGCGTGACCGGCCTTCGTGCTGACGTTTCGGATCGATCTGAAATCGGCCATACGCATACGTGCCGGCGAAAAACGGATGGTGCAGAATGCGATAAAGAGTCGGCAAGCAGGCACGCCGCCACTCCAGTTCGCCGCGATGAGGTCCATTGTGTGGACGAATGCCGAGGCGAATGTTGTTCCCGATCAAATAGCGATACACCGCGTAGACGCTGCCCATTTCGTCGAACTTGTCGAAGATCAGCCCCACCACGCTTCGCACCTGTTCGTCCGGATCGAGCGCCAGTTCGCCGTTCGCTGTTTTGACGTAGCCAAGCGGCACGTCCAAAAATAACTCGCCGCGTGATGCCTTGCTGAGCTTGCCCTTTTCCAGACGGTTTCTCATGGTCTGCAGTTCCACGGAGCTGATCATTCCTTTGAGCCCCAATAGCAGTCGATCGTTCGGATCCGCGGCGTTGTACACACCGTCTTGATCCGCCACAAGCGTGCCGAAGATGCCGCACACTTCGAGCAGGTGATGCCAGTCCTTGTCGGAGCGCGCCAGCCGACTCATCTCCAAGCCGAGAACGATGCCGACGTGATCGATCGCCACTTCCGCCAGCAACCGTTGGAACCCTGCCCGATTCTCAGCATGGCGGCCGCTCTGACCTTGATCCTCATCGATAACCTGGACCCGATCGCGGGGCCGACCCAGCGCAACGGCGTAATCCACGAGTGCGTATTGCCGCAACCGGGATTCGCGATGTTCCACCACCGGTTGCGGGCTGGATTGGCGAACGTAAACAAACGCCAGTCGTTCCAAATGCCACTTCTGCACTTTAGTCGAACCCAACCCGACAACCGCAGTGCGCGCCGTCGGAATCGAGGCACTTCGAGGATCTCGTTCGGGCTGACCTGCTTTAGTGCTGCTCATGCGCCACCTCCTCGGCGACGCGTGCCGCGAGCAGATGTCGTGCGATGAGGCGGCTCAGGGTCAACAGAGCTTTGCGCCGAGTCTCGGTCGGTACCTCCTGCCACGGGTGTTTCTGTGGGCGGCTTTGTCTTGCATCGGTTGTGGGCGGGGGGGACTGATCGCCGCTGCGTGCGGAACATGCTTCGCCTCCTTGAAGACTTTGACGCTGTTGCTCGATCCAAGAAGTGAGCTGCAGAAGGGCAGACAATCCAATTATGGGCGCGGCTACTTGAACCTGACAACCTGTTACTTCATATGCAGTCTGTTTCCGCCTTGTGTTGGCAATGAAAGCAGGCAACGTCATGAAGCCTTGACGAGAGAAGATCGAACTGGTTAATGGCGCGAAAATCTTGTTCAGCTTTGTTTACCCACGGCCGCGTCGAGGCGTTCATGCAACACCTTTCCCTGCGTCACGATTTCTGACATGAACGAATCGCCATATTTGATCCGATCAGCCAGTTGGCGCGGCGTCCTCACAATCAAGTCCATTGAAAACGGCACTGGGAAGTCCCAGCGGATGTTTACCGCCTGACCAATGCGATTCCGGCACGGCATCACCACCAAGATATCCACATCGCTATCGCGGTTCGGCGTTCCATACGCATACGAACCGAAGAGGATGATCTTGTCCGGCTTAAATCGTTCGGCCACATCGCGGGCGAAGCGGCGGATCGCGCTCATCGGCACGAGATTATCGTTCTTGCGCGTCGGCTTCTTGACCGTTTTCCTCTTCATCCCACCACCCGATTCCTTCCCGCCCGCTTCGCCGCGTAGAGGTTCTCATCGGCCCGACGCATCAACTCGCGTGGCGTGGCGGTCCCATCCAGCGGGCACTCGGCGACACCGGCGCTGATCGTCAGGTGAAATGTCTTCTCGTCAAACCGGAACAGGTGCGCCTCGACCAGCTGCCGAATTCGCTCGGCGGCGAGCAACGCCTCCTTTTGCGATGTCTCGATGGCGACCAGAGCGAATTCCTCGCCGCCATAGCGGGCGAACAGGTCCTCGCGGCGGACTACTTTCTTAATGCACGCGGCCAGCTCGCGGAGCGTGAAGTCGCCTCCGAGATGACCCAGGTTGTCGTTTACCGTCTTGAACCGGTCGATATCGAAGAGCACCAAGGACAGAGGGCGGCCGTGCCGAACGGTTCGCAAAACCTCGCGTTCGAGAAATTCGTTGAAATAGCGGACGTTCGAGATCTGTGTCAGAGCGTCGACGATGGTGAGGCGGTAAATCTCTTCGTGATAGTCGGCCTCGACATTGCCGCTGGCCAGATAACGGAAAATGCAGTTGCCGACGCGGACGTAGTCGCCGTCGCGCATCGGGATCGGGTCGCCGGGCAGCGACTGCTTGTCATTGACGTAGGTGCCGTTGGTGCTTTGCATGTCGAGGACGTAGAAGTCGTCCCCGATCTTCTCGATGCGCACGTGCCGGCGGCTCACCGACGTGTCGAGCACGCGGATGTCGCAATCTTCCCCGCGGCCGACGATGAGGGGCTTCTCGGACAGCGAATGGCGCATGCCCATCCACGGCCCGGTCGGGTAAATATGGACGAGGCACGCCTCCCGATGCGACGAGACGGGCGCCTTGTCCGCACGCTGGATGACGGTGTCGACCAGTTTTTCCATGACACCACACACGACGGGTGGTGGGCAGTGGGAACAGCCCGCCTTACGCTCCGATCAAAAGACCGAAACGCCATTATGACGGCATCTTACAGCCGGGCTATCCGGATCATAGAGCATCGACGGGAAAACGCCAGCGCGGCAAATGGAGCGCCCGCCCGTCCGCGGGCAATAACCTCATGGGGGAGTCGTTCTCCCCCTCGGGAGTTTCGTCATGCCGACTAATTCCGCGGTTAATCGTCTCTTGCCGCATCTGCGCCGTGTCGCCCTCGCCGGCGCCACGGAAACTGGCGACGGGCAGCTACTTGGGACGTTTGTCGCATCGCGTGATGAAGCGTCCTTTGCCACCATCGTTCGCCGCCATGGGCCGATGGTCCTCGGGGTCTGTCGCCGGGTCATCGGCGACCAACATCTGGCCGAGGATGCGTTTCAGGCGACGTTCCTGGTGCTCGCCCGTCGAGCCGCAGTTGTGCGGCCACGGCATCTGGTCGGGCACTGGCTCTATGGGGTCGCGTATCGCACCGCCCTCAAGGCACGCGGGTTAGCTCTTCGGCGCAAAGCCAAGGAGAAGCAGGTGGACGCCATGCCGCAACCGCCCGTTTCCCCCGAAGAGGCCTGGACCGACTTGCAGGCTGTCCTCGATGTTGAGCTGGCCCGGTTGCCCGACAAGTACCGCATCCCGGTCGTGTTGTGCGACCTCGGCGGCCGGCCGCAGCGCGAGGTCGCGCGCGAATTGCGCGTGCCGCCGGCGACGTTGGCCAACCGTCTCGCCGCGGCCCGACGCGTTCTTGCGAAGAGGCTCACCTCGCGCGGCGTCGTGCTGAATGCGGGCGCGATCACGGCGGCGCTCGGCTGGCACGCGGCCACGTCGGCGGTACCGCCAGCTCTGGCTATGAGCACCGTGAAGGCTGCCTGTGCCGCCGCCGCCGGCGCGACAGTGGCGCTCCCGCCTCCAGTGGTCCAACTCTCTGAAGGAGTCCTGCGCATGTTCGTCTTGAACAAATTGAAGACCGTGGCGACGGGGATCGTCACATGCCTCGCCGTCCTGACCGGGATTGGTCTGATGGCTGGCCCAGCACTCAAAGCGGCCCCGGAGGATCAGCCCGTCAAGCTGCCGACCGCGAAGACCGACGCGACTCCGCCGAGTGATCCGCAGAAGCCGCCGCCCGACGACCTTGTCTATCTGCGCCGCATCAGTCTCGACTTGCGCGGCACGCTACCCAGCACCATCGAAGCGCATTACTTCGTCGCAGATACCGACCCGAAAAAACGCAACAAGATTGTCGAGTGGATGCTGCCTGGGCACGCGAATCAAATGGTCAGCTCGACCTGCACTTCTTGCCACGCCGCGCCGTTTGGCCCACCTGCGCTGAGTCAGATTCCGTATCTGAATCGGCTCTTCAAGAACAGTCCGTCCGCGGTCGACCAACCGGGGACGATTGACAGCTACATTGCGACTCTTCTGTTCGAAGGTGATGGGAAGAAGGATAAGGCGTGGCGGCCGGCGGTGCTTGAACCTTTTGTAATTCAGCAACTTAACACAGAGCTGGCGAACTCCAACATAGCCGCTGCCCAGGCCGAGTTGAAATTGGCCGAAGACGAGGCTCGCAAGAACCCCAAGAGCGGGCAGCAATTGATCGAGCAGGCGCGGGCGCACCTCGCAGCGGCCAGGGCGACCGCCGACCTCGCGGAAAAGCACGCAGTTATCGAACGGGAACGTGCCGACCTAAATGCAATTAAGTCTTGGTACCAAAAACTGGCAGAAGCGAATTCGACAGAGGATGGCGCGACCAAGCGACTCGCCAACCTCTATCGGTTCAGGGAAAAGTTGCCGACCGATGCGGAGTTCATTCGGCGCCTGAGCCTGGACGTTCGCGGGGTCCCTCCGTCGACCGTCGAGACCAAGTATTTCGAGGCCGACAAAGACCCGCAAAAACGCGAGAAACTGCTCAAGCTTATGGCCAGCAGCAAGACGCCGACTACGGCCGCGGAAAAGCTGGTTCAAGAGCTGGTCGCCGACCCGGAGATCCAGAAGCGGTGGGCCGAACTACTGCAACAGCGCATCTATGCGGAGCAGCTCCGGCAAGCACACGAGGCTTGGGCGAAAAAGCCGCAAGATCGGCTAGAAAACCTGTTGGACGACATGCTGGCCAAGGACAAATCGAGCGAACAAATGCTCAACGCCCTTTGCCTGGCGACGCTCGCTCGCTATCCAACGGACACCGAACGCAGCGTGATTCTCGATGGCATGAAGGCCCAGCCGAATCGCCGCGCCGCGTGGCTGGTCGTCCTGAACGCTCTGTCGGCGACTAATGAAGCTAAGGCGTATGCGGTCGAGTTGGGCAAGCGCGGGAAGTGACGGTCAATTTGAAGGGCGAGCGGAGCGGCGTCAGCCGCCCGATGATGACAAAATCGGGCGGCTG
>DATANR010000108.1:0-35820 GCA_036266155.1 Gemmataceae bacterium
CGGTGGTTCGAGCTGGGCAAGTAAATCCTCACGATCGATCGTCCGCTCGGGCGACGTGCCCACAACCGAATCCAGCTCGGACAGTTTGAAATTCGGCATCGCTGGGTGATTCGTGGAGTTACCGGCGAAGAACGGAGCGTAGGGCCGTCCCAGGAAGCCACCCAGCGAGATGAATGGCGAGCAGAAAACCGTCGTGTTGCCATCGCAGCGATGCAGCCAGACATACGGAGTCAAGACCCGCTTGTTTGGCCGGAGCTTGGCCAGCACCGAGCCATAGCAAGGCGCGTCGTCCGGGGCTTTCGCCGTCCCGGTCAGGCAGTTGTGCATCGCATCCGGGTGGTTGCGGATCGGCGCGGTGTGCGTCATCGAACGAATGATGCTGTAGTGCTGGCTCTGCTTGGCCAGGCGCGGCATCAACTCGTTGATGTGCACGCCGGGCACCGAGGTGGAAATCGGTTTGAATGGACCGCGGATCTCCGCCGGCGCCTGCGGTTTCATATCCCAGATGTCGACGTGCGAGGGACCGCCGCCCATCACAATGAAGATGCAGTTCTTGTCGGACGCGGTCGCCTGCGCTCCGGGTTCGCGAGCCCGCGCGGGCAGTGCCGGCTCGTTCGCACGCAGCGCACTGGGCAGCCCTAGCCCGAGCATGCCGAGTCCGCCCACGTGCAGCATCTGTCGGCGCGTCAGGTTGCCGCTCAGCGAAGGCCCGTGAAAACCCAGAGGCAGGCTCAACATGAGATTCTCCCAGGCAGGCGGAAAGGGATCGCAGGCAGGTACGTAGCACATCCGGCGGGATATGAGAGAGATCTTACCTCATTGAGCCCCGATTGTCACGGTATATCCTGCTGAGCTCTGGGGCCGGCGGTCGGCGGTCGCCAAATCAGCGCTTGCCAACATTCTTTGTAACCCGCCGGCGTCTCGCGTGTTTACAATGTAGGAGTTGAATCCAGAAGAAACTGACGCGGTCAAGGCCTGACGAATGCGCTTCAGAAAACCGCCAACCGTCGCTTACGCTTTGCTGTTGGCGTTGTGTTCGGCTGGCCAACTCCTGGCACAGGCCCCCAAGACCGACCGAGCCATCGAATTCACCGATCTGGCCGGCGTCAAACACAAGCCGCTTGCCGTGCCCGACGCCAAGGCAACCGTCCTGTTCTTCCTGATGCCGGGCTGTCCGAACTCGAATGCATATGCCCCGGAAATCAAACGCATTTGTGATAACTACGAGCCGAAGAAGGTCGCCGCGTTTGTCGTTCACGCCGACCCGGATGTGAGCGTGGCGGACGCCAGGAAACACGCGAAGGAGTACGGCCTAACCTGCCCCGTGCTGCTCGATCCGTACCAGCGGCTGGTCGAATTCACCGGGGTGACGACCGCCCCGGAAGCCGCAGTGCTCTCTCCGGAGGGCAAGGTTCTCTACAAAGGGCGAATCGACGATCTGTTCGTCGACTTCGGCAAGCGCCGGCCCGAACCGACCCAACGCGACCTGCGTGAAGCCCTCGATGCGATCCTCGCCGGCAAAGAAGTGAAGACGCCGACCACGAAAGCTATCGGCTGCCCACTCCCGGAACCCAAGAAGTAGATAGCAAGAAAAGGACCTCAAGTGAAAACTGCCCGTCGCGTATCCGCCCTGCTCGGCCTCTTCCTCGCCGCGTCCGTGAACGCCGAGGAAAAGCAGGCGCCGACCTTCAATAAGGACGTCGCTCCGATTCTGTTTTCAGAGTGTTCGACCTGCCATCGGCCAGGCGAGACGGCCCCGTTCTCGCTGTTGACCTACGCCGACGCCAAGAAGCGTGGCAAGCTGATTGCTCAGGTCACGCATTCGCGACAGATGCCGCCCTGGAAGGCGGACAAGAGTGATGTGAGCTTTCGCCACGAACGGAAATTGAAAGACACTCAGATCGCATCGATCGCAAGCTGGGTCGCGGCCGGCATGCCCGAGGGCGACGCGAAGGACTTGCCGAAAGCTCCGGTATTCGACGACGGCTGGCCGCTTGGCAAGCCGGACCTCGTTGTGAAGATGCCGAAGGCGTTCAAGGTGCCGGCCGAAGGTCGTGACGTGTATCGCAACTTCGCGGTCGCGACTGGCCTCAAGGAAGACAAGTGGGTGAAGGCCGTTGATTTTCGTCCCAGCGCCCCATCGGTGGTGCATCACACGCTCTTCTTCCTCGACCCGACGGGCACGGCCGCGAAGAAGGAAGCCGACAGCGGCGTCGTCGGTTCGAGCGGCGTGATGGGAGCCGGTGGACGAGGGCCTAGGGGAGCAGGCGGCAACCTCGCCAACGAAATCGGCGTTCTCACCGGCACGGGCGGGCTTGGCGGCTGGACGGCCGGGGCCAGGCCACAAGAGTTGCCGCACAACCTCGCGTACAAGCTGCCCAAGGGTGCGGACCTGCTTCTCCAAACGCACTTCCATCCGTCCGGCAAGGCCGAGGAAGAAGCGTCGACGATCGCGCTCTACTTCACGGACAAGGCGCCGCCGCAGAAATTCACCGGCTTGCAGGTCCCCTTCGGCTTCGGCATCGTCGCGGGCATCGACATCGCGGCCGGCAACAAGGACTACACGATCGAGGATTCGTTCACGGTACCAGTCGACGTGCGCGCCTTCGGCATCACCGCCCACGCCCACTACATCGCCAAGGAATTCACGGTGACGGCCACACCTCCGGATGGCAAAACCAAGACCCTACTGAGAATCAGCGACTGGGATTTCGCCTGGCAAGAGCAGTATCAGTTCGAGGACTTCGTCGATCTCCCGAAGGGGACGAAGGTGAACGTGAAGATCCGCTACGACAACTCGGCCGATAACCCCCGCAACCCGACCACCCCACCGAAACGAGTCCGCTGGGGCCGCGAATCAACCGACGAAATGGGCAGCAGCACGCTGCTGGTCGTCGCCAAGAAGGAGGACGAGTTTTCGAAGCTGCAAGAGGGGTACGCGGCATACATTCGCGACGCGGCGATCAAGGCGGGGATGAAAAGGTTTATGGAGAAGAAGTGAGGACTGTGGTCTTGTAGGATAGATTCCAACCTGTCCTGCAAGACACGACGACCATTGCTCATGTCGCTCTGACAGATCGTTCCGGCGAATGCCTCAATGACATATTGCGGCTACTTTTGAGTTGTCCGTAGTCGATGGGTCAGCCGTTGGAATCCATCCACGGACAGTTCTATTCGGTACTTGGGTTGATCAGGTTATGCCCGCAACGCGTCGGCCGCGGCAATCGCCAGGGCCTCAGCACCCCCGATTCTGCGGACCTGTCTCGTGGTGATGGAACTCATCTGGATGACGAGACACCCAGCCGAAGGTAGCGAGCTTATCTCTTGTGAGTTTTATGCGCGTGCGAAAAGTAGCACATCCGCTTTAGGCTGCCCAAGAGTTCGCGGTGCTGGCCGAGTTCCGCTACGAACGAGTGAGTAATTTTGATCGTGGCGAGCAGAGTAGCAATTGCCCTATCTGCTGCTCCTTTTCAGCTATTCAATCCTCATTCGATCTGGGCGATGCACTCGGCGTGTCGAAGCAGGTTCTTAATGTCTTTCAGCTGGATGACGTGGTCGTACGGTACATCATCAACGGCTTTCTCCCTGACCGGAGCGTTTTTCTTGATTTCTTCGAGCAGAGTGTTAACTTCCGCCAGCGCGCCTTGCTTGTCATCTTGTGCGATCTTCAGGTACACACCTGCCAGCGTGGTGGCGTACCGCGTGATCGTGTTCTTCGGCGGCCAATTCCTCAGTTCGTCGACCAACGTCTTCCCTTTCACCATGTCGTCCCCTTCCGGGTCCCGACGCAGGAAGTGGCTGATCGCCAGCATGGCAGTGCAGTACTGTTCCAGGAGGCCGTAAAACTTCTGGGCCGCTAGGTACTTGGCCCTGCTGAACCCCGTGATTGCGCGCACCAGACCTTCGGTCCGGTCGCTCATATTGTGGAGCAAGTCGTCCAGGTGCGTCATCCCCGCGACAGCCCAAGCCAGCGGGCACTCCGGGTCAGATTCCTTGGCGGCCATCAAACGTTCCATCGCTAGAACATTATTCCCCTTCGACCGGGCGATCATTGCGAGACGGACGTTTGCTGGGAAGTTCCGGGGATCCTTGGCCCGCACCTCTTCGTACTTTAGCGCAGCTTGCTCTGGATCCCCTCCGCGCCGGTAACACAATTCCGCGACGTGAAGGAGATGCTGCAACTTCGGGTCGTCCCATTCGTGGACGGCGTGCTTTATCGGCCGTTCCTGCGGTTCCAGAGTCAGGGCCAGCGCGTTGACCGGCTTTTCAAACCCGGCCACGTTACACGGCACAGCGCCGAGCGCGTAAACAATAGAGGCGTCCGAGTGGCCGTTTTGCAGGCGGTCGCGGTTGGCCAACTCGACGCACTTCTGTTTCAAAATCGGAGCGTCACCCGCCTGGACCAATCGGCAAGCGTGCATTTTCTCCGGACCAACCAAAAAGGCTGTCACGTGCGGAACGTAGACAGTCTCCCGAACCCAAGGGAAAATGAATCGCCGCCAGCTTATCTCGTCTCTGGGCAGTTGACAAACGCCCGCGATTGGGTTGGACAGAAGAGGATTTCCCTTCTCGTCCTTCGGAGTATGCCCCCAAAAAGTGTCCTCGTTGATGAGGACGACGTCGGCCTCCGCTAGGTGGGATAGCCGTGCTGCGAGATCGACACAGCTGCCCATTGGGTCGCGGGCACCGCCCGGCGGCGCGGCCGGTGGTGCCTCGCTGGTACTTCCTTTTGCGGGCGCAAAGTCAAAGAAATGGAGCGCCCCCGAGCAGATCGCGACTTTCGTGTGGACCTCGTGATCATGTTCGACATATTCTCCAGGGTTTGCCGCCGAAACCAGCCGCCGGAGCGGTTCCTTGGAATTGAGCGCTTTGATCTCGTTTAACGCGACGAGAGCCGCAATCAAGGCTTTGAAGGGATGCTCATCCCCGCATTCATCCTGGGCGAACAAGCCGAGTACTCCGTCGCCCATCCATTTCACGACCCGCCCACCCGCCCCTGCAATCGCCTCGCTGACGGTCCGGTTGTGCAGGAATGCCTTCATCAGCCCGGCTTCTGCTCCATACCGTCGGCGATACCCAGTGGAGCCCTTCAGGTCGCAGAATATGACGGTGCCCGGCGTTTTATCCTTGCCGAGTTCGCTCAACTCTTCCTCTAACTCTTTTTGTGCTTTCTGAAACTGCTTCTGATTCTCGACCAATTTCTTGAGCCAGTCGATACTCGTGGTCTTTGGCATGGCGTCCATACCCGGGTAAGGAGTTAGAAGGAAGTTAACGCCCGGCTATAAGACTGGCACTTGATTCACGCCTTCATCACATTGACAAAGGCGAGAAAGAAAGGCAGCGTTGTTTGCAGGATACTGCTGATTATTCTCGAAACAAGTGACCAAGTTCCGATCCTGCGACCGTGCGACCCCAGGCCGTCGGAAGCAGCATTGACACCAGAGGGAGCTTGCCATACATACGACGCGCCACAGGATCGGCTATGGGCCCTGGGGCCCAGATCTCGACAAGGATGTCGATATGTCTCAAGATAGCGAGGTGTTGGCGAAGGCCACGGACGCGCTCCGTCGGCTGAGCAGCGGACCAGAGTGTGCGCTCACTGACGCCCGGCTGCCACCCCCGGATGTCTATCTGTATCTCGCCGATTATCAGATATACCGCAAGGACATCGGTCGGCTATGCGAAGTCGTCCGGCGTGATTGGCCGTCGGTCAAGCGAATCGATTGCGGCATCGGTCTGAATGGGACGCCACACCTGGACATTCAGTTGGGTACGTTCTCCCGAATCGATGCCGTACGCGCCGAACACCGTGAATTAGCCAACTGGATCTACAAGGAATACCCAGGTGCTTGCCGAATCGATTTGCACTTTTTTCCTTTGCTCGACCCCGATCGCATCCGGTCATCGATCACAATTTACGAGGTCGCGAACGACCACTAGAGGAACGAGCAAACGAAATGCACCTAAAGCGCCTTTTCAGAGCAAAACAAAGGTGACACGTTAGATTGCACCGCGTCCCGAATCCACAACAGTCCCTCCAGATTCGGCACGAGCGCCATGCGCCGAGATTCCACGCCCCTTGACATATCGACAAATGGCTCCAAGTTACCGGCGAAGCCGGCTCGTTCGTAGAAGCGAATCTTGCGCGCCTACTGCCCTCCGAATGACCTTCTGAACAGCGTCGCTCTCCTCGACGAGTACGATCGTGTCTCCGCAGCGGCGGCCGATGTTTTCTGTTGGGCCGTAATGAATGCGCCAAACTCCACCAGTGGCTGACGACTCCTCGACAATTGTCACCCGAGAGTCGGCAGGGTCGGTTCCTTGCGCAAGGGCGGCGTCGTTGGCCAGGGTCAAGGCTCGGGCTGCGGACGCGACCAAATTCGTTTGTCGCGCGTTTTGGCGGGTCGTGGCAACCATGCGAAATCTCCGCGGACGATCGCCAGCGTTAGCCAATTCTCAACAGCACGTTCGTATCGCCGAGAACTGAAGCCCGGCCATTCCCCTCGATCCGATAAATCAATCCGGTCACAATCACGTATTCGCCTTCGTAATCGGTGTTACCCAAGGTTCGATTGTTTCCTACGGCATGAATGCTCGTTCGGTCAAACGGCCTTGATTGCCCCATGGGCTTTCAAACCAAAGAGCGCCAACCTCGACCACTTTTGCAGAGGGTTTATTGCGCCACTTTTCCGAGCGCCGATTTTCGACGCATCTTCCAGCGCGATTGAAAGATGCGCCAACAATTTGAGTCAAAGAGCGCCAACCCGATACACCCGCTGGCGCTCTTCGTGGCGGCCTTAAATTGGTCACGCGAAATCCATGACGGCAGTTCGCGGTGCAACGAAATGCAACGCAATCGCCGACGGCGGCAGGGGGGTGTGGCAAAACGGTGGCGATCTTGGCGACCTTACCCATTTCTGGGCTGAAAACGCACTTTTTCAAAAAGAAAGATCGCCACCGCGGAGGGCGAAAAACCTCTCCATTTCTACCCACGGATTGCGGCGCCAATTTGATAACAAGTGACTTCCCCGGCGTGATCGGCTCGGTTATACTCGATTGTGCCGGCACCCCTCGCCGATTTCCTCCGGCATCCCTCTCTGTCCATCCATGCCAGCGATCCCGACCGGACCCGTAGTTCCGCGGTTCGTCCTTCACGTCGGCCAGGCGACGCGTAACTTCATTCTTCGCGCGCTTCAGCGCCGCGAGGTGAAACGCGTTTGCCGATCGCCATCCACGGCCCATTGGCAGGGAGGGTCCGACCCAGTTTCGTTTTGGAGAGGATGGAAATGCGCGAACGATTCTTTGACCTGTCCGCATGGAAGCGCTCGATGGACGGTTGGCGGTCCACGATTAACGGACATACGGTGGATCTGGTGGAGGGCCCGCCCGGGTATTTCACGCCCATCGTCGACTGGCTGACCAACTTGACCGCGTTTCAAGGTGCAACCTGCGCCGACTTGCAGGCGGCGATCGGTCACGCTTGGCCGCTCGTCGCCGAGACCGTGCAGCGGGCGCCGGGTCGATTGCCCTCATCGCCACGCGCCGCGACTTCGGCGCCGCAAGCTGGGCAGAAGACGATTCACGTCACTTGATTCGATCGGAACGAAAGTGCCGAGGTGGCAACAGTTCTGCCGTACAGCCACGATGGCTCATAGGCTGTAGTGAATGTGCGGCATCGCCGGGATTGTCGATTTACGGGGCCGGCCGGTGGATCGGCCGGCCCTGGTTCGCATGGGCGACCGGCTCGCCCATCGGGGCCCGGACGCCAAGGGCTTTCACATCGACGGTGGTGTGGGACTCGGGCATCGTCGGCTGAGCATCATCGACCTCGCCGGCGGCAAGCAGCCGATGGCGAATGCCGACGGGACCGTCTGGGTCACGTTCAACGGCGAAATCTACAACTTTGCCGACCTGCGTGGGCCGCTCGAAGCACGCGGCTATCCCTTCGCGACGCACAGCGACACCGAGGCGATCATTCATGCCTATGAGGCCCACGGCGCGAAGTGCGTCGAGCAGTTTCGCGGCATGTTCGCGTTCGCGATTTGGGACTCGCGGCGTCAGCGCTTGTTCGCGGCGCGCGATCGCCTCGGGAAAAAGCCCTTCTTCTACACCATCGCGGACGGACAGTTTCTCTTCGCATCGGAAATGCAAGGTCTGCTCGCTCATCCGGCGGTTGAGCGCAAGATCGATCCCACGGCGATCGACGACTACTTGACCTACGGCTACGTCCCCGCTCCACGCACGATTTTTTGCGGCGTATTCAAGCTGCCGCCGGCGCACACGTTGACATTGGATCTTGCGGCCGATGCTCCGAACCGGGCCCGGCCCCAAGTAGAACGCTACTGGAGTCTCCATTACGAACCCAAGACCAACGTCCGCGAGCCGGAAGCGCTCGAACAACTCACGGCAATTTTGACCGAGGCCGTGCGGCTGCGCCTGGTGGCCGACGTGCCGCTCGGAGCGCTCTTGAGCGGCGGCGTCGACTCCAGCGTCGTCGTCGCGCTCATGAGCAAGCTGTCGAGCCGGCCGGTGAAGACTTTTTCCATCGGCTTCGATGACAAAGCCTTCAACGAATTGCCCTTCGCCCGACTCGTGGCCGAGCGCTACCAGACGGAACATCATGAGTTAGTCGTGCGGCCGGATGCGTTGACCGTGTTGCCGACGCTCGTGCGGCATTACGGCGAGCCGTTTGCCGACTCGTCGGGCGTTCCGAGTTATTACGTCGCTCAACTGACGCGCCAGCATGTGACGGTGGCCCTCAACGGCGACGGCGGCGACGAGTGCTTCGCCGGCTACGATCGCTACCGCGGCATGTTGCTCGCCGAGCGCTATCGGCGCATTGCCCGGCCATTGCGTTGCGGGTTGATCGAGCCCATCGCCGCACTGATCCCAGACTCGCTGCCGCGGCGGAGCCGGTTACGGCAGGCGAAGCGCTTCCTCGAATCGGCGGCGATGGACCCGGCGGATCGCTACCTGAATTGGGTCAGCTTCTTCACGCCTCGACAGAGGGCCGAATTGTATTCGAATGAATTCCGCGCTGAGTTGGCCGGCCATGATGCTGGCGGCTTTCTCCGCGACCTGTTTGCGGCAATTAATCCCGGTGCCGGACTCCTCGATCGCACATTGGCCGTCGATGTACAGTCGTATTTGCCCGACGACTTGCTTGTAAAAGTGGACATCGCCACGATGGCCAACGCGCTCGAGGCCCGGTCGCCGTTGTTGGACCACGTGGTGATGGAATTCGCTGCCCGGCTGCCAGCCAATTTGAAGATCCGCGGCAGCACGCTCAAGTATCTCTTGCGTCGACTCGCCGAGCGATTACTGCCAGCAGCAGCGTTGAACCGGCGCAAGATGGGCTTCGGCGTTCCCGTCGGCGACTGGATGCGCGGCGAACTGAAGCCGCTCGTGAATGATACGCTTCTCTCCGAGCGTGCTGCCCAGCGCGGCTATCTGAAGCCCGAAACAGTTCGGGAACTCGTGGATCAGCACCAATCACGAACGCAAGACCACACGCACCGGCTATGGGCTTTGCTGTGGCTCGAACTCTGGTTCCGCGAGTTCATCGACTAACGCGGTCCGCGTCAGTTCTTGGTCTCAAAAGAAAAGTGCTTGGTCAGCAGCGGCGAGGCGTCCGCATTGACGACATTGTCCAGAAAGACTGTATCCAGGCCGGGGCCGCCGTAGAAATAGGTGTCGGTTGGGTCTGTTAGCACGACCTGGGCGCTCGCGTTGTTCTTCCGACCCAGATACAAGAGGTCGGACCCGAGATTGAGGCCGATGTAGGCCCGATCCTTGAACAACGTCTGTCCCGGTCGGTTAATGTCCTGCTCAATCTCGACTCGATCCCAGCCGGCCTGGGTCAGCAGGCGGAAACTGCTGTTGAAGGTCGAGTCGTCGATCGACACCTGATCGCCCACAGCGCCGCCACCGGTGTCAATCTTGGTCAGGCCGCTGACCACCACGCCGACGAGCGTAATCGTGTCGGCGGCACGCCCGCCGGTAACGCTGAGCATTCCGGCGATATCGGTGTCGCGCACGGTCAGACTGCTCGTGGAGTTCTTGTCGTCGCCGGTGTGAACGACGAGGTCGCCCAGCTGTATCCGATTGCTGGACGAGTCATCAAACGTGATGCTGTCGCTGCCGTCATTGGCGGCGACTTGGAACGAGTCGACGTCGATGGGCGCCATGACGTTGGCCGTGTCGTTGCCGCGGCCGGCGTTGATCCGCACGGTGCTCGCCGACAGGCCATAGGGACCGTTGAACGTGACTTGGTCGCCGCCCGCCCCGAGTTGAATGCTCAAGTCGCCGAGCGTGGACACCGGACCTTGCGGCGTATTGACATCGACAACGTCGCTGCCATCGCCCGTGAGCACCTGGAATTGTCCCACGGCCAACGGCGCCGACAGGACGACATGGTCATTGCCGGGCCCCGTCCCAAGCCGGATCGAGCCGACCGAAATGCGCTCCGTACCCTCGAAGCGGATCACATCCGCCCCGTAGCCCAAGTGAAACGTAAGTCGATTCACACCCGTCTGTGATTGGAATATCGTTGCACCATTGATGGTCGTGCCGTTCTCGCCCGTGATGACGAATTCGCCCGTCGCCAGTTGCGTCACCGCAAGCTGATCCACTTGGGAAGTGCCGAGGATCGAGAGCGTCTGTGATGTCGGGTAAAAGGTTGCCTTGACGGTTGTGGCGGGCGTGATGCGTTCGTCCAGCGCAATGGCGGCAAGACGCACAGGTGGTGGAGTCATGGCTGCGAGTCTCAAGGAGTGCGAGTTTGGCGGGTTTGGCCATCCTAGCGGTTAGGCAAGGTATTTGCCAATCGCTTTTTCGCGATGTTCACGTGAAATTGAATCGCACGAAACGTTAGCGCCCGACGTGAACGTCGTCTTCCGCTCGGCGATGGAGCAGGTAAAATGCGGTTGAGACGTGCGATGGTAAACTAGGATGCAGTCCCGTCGCTGGCACGCCCGAAACCGTTGCAGTGGTTTGCCGAATGCACTTTGGAAACCTGGCCCCCGAGATCGATCGTTGGACGGTGCTGCGGACCTCCGCGCGCTGGGAAAAGAAGATCGCGGAAGAACTGGCGGACGTCGACGTGCCGGTCTTCCTGCCGTTGGTCACGCGGCTGACCCGGTACGCCAGCAAGACGCAGACGACGGAGCTGCCGATGTTTGGCGGCTACGTCTTTTGTTCCGAACGCCATTTCGTGGGCAACCAACGGATCGCGCACGCAACGCGGAAGCAGGTCGCTCAAGTCTTACGGCCGCCTGACTACGCCATTCTCAAAGCGGAACTCGAAGAGATCGCGGCGGTCACCGCGAATCATCGGCTCGTTCAAGAAAAGGTCTACGGACAGATCGGCGATCGCGTCGTCATCATGGCCGGCGCGATGACCGGCACCGAGGGGAAGATCCTGCAACTCAGGCCGAACCAGCGCCGCTTGCGTTTGGAAGTGACCTTCCTCGGCGTGCTCATGGACGTCGAGCTAGACGAGACACTGGTCGTCAAGTTGTAACGCTGCCTTACGGAATCGAACCGGAACCGGTTGTCGTCAGGTCGCCGGCCTTGATAACCGGCGCGGCCAGGCCGAATCGGAATGCCTGGATCAGGTATTGCGTGATCGCCTCTTCCGACGTTTCTTGCAGAACGAGGATGTCGCCCGGCAACAGGCGAATGCGCTCGCGGCGATCGCGGAAGGCCTTGTTCAAGTCGACGCGAATGGCAATCTGGCCGAGCGTGCCGGTCTGACGAACGACCGTCACCTGCGAGGGATTTGGCCCGCCGATTCCACCAATTTGCGACTGGCCGCCGAAGGCCCCCTGGCTGAAACCGCCATTGATCAGCGGTCCGCGCACGGTTGCGATCGCCTGGATCACGTCGAGATCATAGTCACGCGGCAGCGGGTACTGACCGGAGCCCAATAGCCCGGCGGTGTAAAAGACCTCGACGTTGCGTGCCTCGACGAAGACCGTGTCGCCGGACTGCAAGACCACATCCTCCGGACGGAATGGAATCGGCTCGCCAGGTCGGATGCGCAATGGAATGCGAATGATCTCCGGCGGCTGCCCGCGCCGGGCCTTTCGCTGAACAATTACCTCATTCTTCGCATCAGTGCCCGGCAATCCGCCGGACTTGTTCAGGGCATTGAGCACGTCGTTCTCATACGCTGGCAACTCAATGCTCGCGGCCGTCCCCTTGCGACTTGCGCCAACAAGTGATGCGCCAATGCCATTGCCCAGGCCCGGCCCGGCCGGCACGCCGGCGCTGCCGCCGTCCTCGCGGAACACTTGCACGTGATAACGCCGCGGACGCATCAGGCTGACCATAATGCGTGCCGCCTCGGGTTTGAGAATCTCTTTCTTCTTCGTGTAGGCGAACAGCAGAGCATCGCGTGCTTCCGCCAAGGTCATCCCACCGACTTTGACAGGTTCCACAAACGGAACGTTGATGGTTCCGTCGTCCTGAACGAGAATTGGGTAGCCGACTGCGGGCAACGCACCCGCTCGCTCGGCGCTCTCCAGATGAATCGGCGGCGGCGCGTTCTTCTCGCCGAGCACGCCTTCGATGACGACGCCGAGTACATCGCCGGCCGCCAGCCGGTAGACCTCGGGCGGTTCCTGGCCGAGGAGATTCAGCGGAACTTGCTTGAACCCTTCGCGCGATTCACCGAACACCTCGTCCGGCAGACGGCTCACCGGGATACCGTCGGCGACCGGATTCGTGAGGGCCGCGCAACCGGGCGCGATAGCCAGGGCCGCCAGGGCAAGGCCAAGTCGCCAGCAGCGGCGGATCAGCGAATCGCGGTGCAAGTTCATTTCAGACGATCGCTCGGCGTCCGTTAGGTCAAGAGGTCACACTCGATCACGGACCGGCAGGCGGCAAATACGCCGGGAACACCGGCACAGGCTCATTCAGTTGTTGACGGCCCATGGGCGCCGGCTGGGTCGGTTTCGTAGGCAACGGCCGCGGTGTCGGCAGTGCTTCTGTTGGTTTGGCGGCCGGTGGAGTGCCAATCTCCATATTCGGCGACGCAATCGGCAGGTACACCGGCATCAACGACGTCTCACGCAAACCACTTGCGCGAGCCGCGTGCGCACCGGCGGTGAATCCCTCGGCATAGCGACCCGCGGCCATGCGCCCGGATGGACTGGTTCCCTTGCCAAAGCGGAACTGATTGGGCGGAACCGAAGGCGGCTCCGCGACGCCGCCGGCGTCGAGGTAGTCGGTGAAGCCGTCGACAAATCCCTCCGCCATGCCCGCGTCCGGGACCACGTCCCGGGACGAGCACCAGAACTCTAGCCAGGCCTGTTGTGCCAGCTTCCGATGTTCCGCGGACTTATCGGCCAGGTCCGCGCGCATTTCCTTTTCGTAGTTGATGTTGTAAACGGACCGCGAGATCAGCGTGCACCCGCACGACGGCATGATGCCGAGCAACACGATCAGGCGGTGCCAAGCCATCCACACTCCGGCCTGGGCGCAGAATCGTCCTCCGGGATTCATCGACCGGGTGAATTGGTAAACTTAAACGATTCTGCCGATTGTGCGTTCAGGCTGAAGGGTGTTACAGAGAAATTCGTGTGCCGACTCGGAATTCAATATTAGTACAAAGGGCGCAACAACACACCCTCCCCATTTAACGTCCAATCTGAGGATCGCCGGGTGGTTCCGCTGGTCGACATGCACGTGCACCTGTTGGCGGGCCTCGACGACGGGCCACGCTCGCTGGACGATGCGATCACCATGTGCCGGCGTAGCCACGCCGAGGGCGTGCGCCTGTCGGTAGCGCTTGCGCATCAGAATGAAAGCTGGCCTGGAGTGACGCCGGATGTGATTCGGGCAGCGGCGACCCGCCTCGCGGAACGGTTGCGATCCGAAGGACTCGAGTTCTCTGTCTTTCCAACTGCCGAGGTGATGGTTGGCCCGGATACCGAGGCCGACTGGCGAGCGGGCAAACTCATGTCGGTGGCCGATCGCGGCAAATACCTGCTCGTCGAGTTTCCCCACAATCTGTACCTCGACGTTCGCGCTCTGGTGCGGACGCTCATGCACGTTGGCGTGCGCCCGATTCTCGCTCATCCGGAACGAACGCCCGAGTTACTTCACGATCCGGGTCGAATCGAGGAATTGATCGGTCTCGGCGCCCTCGTGCAGATTTCCACGGGGAGCGTCACCAAACCGGCAGATTCCCGTGCCGAGCGCGCATTGAAGAGCTGGCTTCGCCGCGGCGTGGTGCACTTGATTGGTTCGGATGGTCACTCGCCCAATCGCCGGCCGCCAAAGCTTGCGGAGGCGGCCGCCAAAATTCGCCGTTGGGCGGGCGACCGCGTGGCCGACCGCGTGTGCGGCACGCTCGGGACAGCCATCCTCCAGGGCCTATCGTTGCCAATTACTCCGCCTGAAATGCCGCGACGCAACTGGTTTGCCCGACTGGTCGGATAGGTGATTGAACTTTTCGCCGCCGCGATTCGCTGTCTTGTCAACCTATCCACCGAAGCCGTCATATCTGCCGCACTTCGAAGTCGCCGGTCAGCAACTGCGTGCCTCCGGCGGCTCTGTCGTACGTCAGTTTCGGGTTCTTGACCGATAGTCCGCCGAAGGTTGAGTGGAACACAAACCCAAATTTCGTGCCGCTGTTGTCCGCGTCGACACTGCTGAGCGATACTTTTTTGAAGCTGTACGCGATCACGAAGCTGTTTGCAAACGCCTTGCTCTTGCCCAACACGACGAACGAGCCGATCGTGCTTGGCAAATTGAAGCTCCCGGCGCCGTCGTCCGGGCCGGTGTAGCCAGCAAGAAGTCGGCTGTCCGTGAACGAGCCAACCGAGATGGCGCCGACGTCGCCGATCGTGCCGCTCAAGCCGCCGACGAGGATCGTGCTACCGGCCGCAGCACCGGCGACTTTGAGCGACTTCAAGGCCGGCGAGTTCGGCTTCAAACCGGTGCCGGCGATCGTGAGGTTGGATTTGAAGTCGCCCGGAATAGCGGCCGTCGTCGTCGTCTTCGCTTTGCCAACGACTCTGATACTGCCGACGCTGGGTGCCGCGATGTTGCCGGCGCCGACGCTGATTGCTTTCAAGCTGGTCAGCGGCGCCCCGGTGATCACGACGTCCGTGCCATCGCTAATGACGCCGGTTGTGATCTTGGTCCCAAGCCCCGGCTTTGGCGGCGCACCGGCGAGCGTGATGTCGGCCCCATTCTTGATGTCGCCGACGACCAGCGAACCAACGAAGCTCGTCAAATGGATGCCGGCGCCGGTCACATCTGTCTTCGCCAGCGCCAGGCTCTTCGCGCCCGTCCCGTCGACTTCGCCGATCTGCACGCGGCCATTGCCATTGCCGCCCTTCGGCTTCTTCACGCCCACGCTCACGATCGATTTACTCGGGTCGGTCCCCGCCAGGTCCATCTTGGCGATCGGCCCAATGCCGTTGGTCAGGTAGTAGTTCAAGCTCCCGACTTTGCCGGCGAGTTTCATCGTCACCAGATCGCCGTCCGCGTCGGTGAAGGTTGTTCCTCCTGGCTTGGCATCGCTCGGCTGGATCGTCAAGACGGCCGTGCTTTGGTTGCCGAGTCCCGCGTTGCCGCCCGGTGAAGTCAGCGCCAGCTTGATGGTTTCCCAGCCCTCGCTCACGTCGTCGTCGCGGATCGTAATGGTAAAGCTCTTGTCGGCCGTGTCGCCGTCGGCCCAACTCAGCGTGCCGCCGGCAACGACATAGTCGGAACCGACGTTGGCCGTGCCATCGGTCACTGAGTAATTGACCGTCGCCGCGCCGTAGGTTCCAAACGACCGTTGCACGGTGATCGTCATCGTGACAAATGCATGATCGGGAGCGTCCGACTCGTTTGTCGAATACGTTGCCGAATCGAACGCGAACGCGGCACGTTCGTGGATCACGATCGTCGCCGTGGTTGCAACGCCCAATGCTCCCGGAATGCTGGCGTTGCTCAACAGCACGCCAAAAGAGGAGTCAAATTCGAATCCGCCGTCATCAAGGACCTGCACCGGAATCGTCTTCGGCGTCGAGTCGCCGGCGTTCCAATGCAGCGTCCCCGAAGCGGCCACGTAATCCTGGCCCGCGAGTGCCGTGCCATCGGTTGTCGTGTAGTGAATATCGAGCGGCCCTTCAGCGGCGTCGGCCCGCGTAACCACGACATTGACAATTGGAGCGTCCTTCTCAATGGCATCGTAAACGGTTGGCGTGAATTGCACGGTCCCGGACCGCACATACGTCACGGCATTCTGACTGCCCGTCGACGCCGCGTTGCCATTCCCTGCCAGGTCGCTCACGACCGAAGCCGGCAGAGATACAACCACGCCGCCGCCGGCCGTCATGCCGGTCACGATGACGACGTAGATCGAACCGCTACCCGAGACCGCGGCGACGAGGTTGCCGGGGGCCGTGCTCACCGACAGATCGATGTCCTCCGCTGCCAAGCCAATCACCGGCTCGCTAAAGATCACATCGAACTTGATGGCTGTCTCCGCGGTCGGATTCGCCTGTCCGACCGATGGTGCAATCGTCAGGGTCGGCGCCTGATTGTCGAACAGCACGGTGTTGTCGGTACTGGTCGCCACCGCATTGCCATTACCGGCCAAGTCGGTGACGGCATCCGCGTCGATGGTGGCGACAACCGTGCCTGATGAGGTCATGCCGTCGACCGTGACGACGTACGCATTTGGCCCCGTGCCGGGGGCGACCGCGGCCGTCAGGATTCCACCAACGCTGCCAGAGATTGCGACCTTTGATGCGTCGAAGCCGATTACCGGCTCGCTAAAGACAACGTCGAAGCGGATGCCCGCCGCGTTCGTGGGATCGAACTGGTCCCCTGCTTGATTGATGATGACCGTGGGCGCCGTCGTGTCCATCGTCCAGTCGACCGCCTTGGCGCCAATGCCCGAGTTGCCGGCAAGGTCCGTGACGCCAGAATCATCCACTGTCAAGACAAAAGCGCCCTCAGCAACGGTGAACGCCGACAGGCCGTCGATTCGAAAGACCGACGCACGCAACGGCGTGAGTGTCAAGCCGCTCATTGCGACGGGCACTCCGTCGAGCGTGAGGCTGATGTCGGTCGGGTCGAACGTCACCGGATTAATCGCTTCGGAGAAACTGACATCAACTGAGTCGACGGTGGTATGTCGCAGGTTTGGAGTGATCGACGAAAGGCCCTGCACCGACGGCGCCGTCGTGTCCATGACCCAGCCTGTCGACGCCGAGTCCGTTCCAGCATTCCCGGCCAGGTCATCGATGGCGCTGCCATTGACCGTCATGAAATAGGCACCATCACCACCCGTCGCCGCGGCCAGGCCGCTGATGCGATACGATGATCCGCCGAGCGGCATCACCGTAACCGCACCCAGCGCGACCGCATTCCCGTCGCGCGTCAATCCGAAGTCGGCGGCCCCAACGGTTGCCGGGTCGATCGGCTCTGAGAAGTTGATGTCGATGGCATCAATTGCGGTGTTCGTCGGATTCGGGTTGACGGCAGCGATGCTCACGACCGAGGGGGGCGTCATGTCCATCACCCAACTCGCAGCCGCGTCGGCGCCGATCGGGATCTGGTCGGCATCTTTGATGCCAGAGCCTACTGCCGTCAGGCGCAACGCGTAACTCCCCTCGGCGCCGGTCAGTGCTGCAAGGTTGCCAAGAGTAAACGTGATGTTGTCTGCTGTGGAAAATGTCGCCCCCGTAACTGACACGGAGTTGCCGTTGCGAGTCAGAGACAGGTCCGCCAGATCGAATCCGCTGACGGGCTCATCGAACGTAATCGCCATCGACGCAACGACGGTGTTTCGCAGCGCTGGCGACACTGGTCCGACCGTGGCGACCGGCGGCTGGGCGGTCACGGCCCAGACTTCGCGGCCCGTCTCAGCATCTTCAGCGCCAAAGTAAAGCCGGTTGCCGACCGCTGTGAGTTCGGCTGGGTAGCCCGAGTAGAACCCTGGGTCAGACGCGTAAACGTCTTTGGCCATTACTGTCCCGGCCGTTGTGCCGTCCGTCCGCCAAAGTTCCCGTCCCTGATCCCAATTGTCGGCGGAAAAATAGAGATAGCCTCCGACTGGCGTCAGGTCGAACGGAATCGAACCCTGGTAGGGGAACCCATGGTTTGGGTTTTGAATGTCCTTGACCATGACGGTGCCGCTCGCCGTCCCGTCCGTTTTCCAAAGTTCGAACTCATGCGAGTCGTCGCGAGCCATGAAGTAGACCGCGCCGTTCCAGGCCCGCACCGTATTCGGCAGAAGTAAGCTGATCAACGCGTCCCCATAGAACTGGCTGACGTCCTTGACCAGCGCTGTGCCGCCGGGCGTCCCGTCGGACCGCCAGAGTTCGAACCCGTGACTTCCGTCGTCGGCCGGGAAGTAGGCAAAGCCATTCAATATCACCATCGGGTTTCGAATCGTGCCAGATCGACCGATTGATCCATTCGCCCCCGGCTTGATGTCTTTGATCTGGTAGGTGCCGGCCGCGGTTCCGTCGGAGCGCCACAACTCTCGTCCGGTCGTGCCGTCGTTGGCGGCGAAGAACAGGACTCCATTGACATCGGTCAAATAGGCCGGATTGGACGTTGAAATGCTGCTTGACGTTCCGGGACGAATGTCCTCGACCATCACCGTTCCCGCGGTCGTTCCGTCCGAAACCCAAAGCTCGGTTCCCGTCGTGGAGTCGGTGCCGGCAAAATACAGCCGATTGCCAACGGCCGTTAGATCGGCAGGGGCAATCGTGCTGACCCGGACAGTTCCCGCAGCCGTCCCGTCGGTCTTCCACAACTCGCGTTTGGCGGCCTGAACCGACTCGGCCGAAAAGAACACCGTGTTGCCGACGACCGTGAAGTCGCGCGGATAGGACGACAGCGGCGGGTTCCAGACCGTGTTTTGAATGTCCTTGAGCAAAAAGGTTCCGTCCGGAGTCCCGTCGGATCGCCAGAGTTCCCGTCCATGGGCACCGTCGTCGGCCGCGAAGTAGAGCACGCCGTTCAAGCCGACGCCCGTAAAGCGATCCTGATAACCATTGCCGATGATGCCAGACGCGGACCCCAACCGAATGTCCTTGACCATCACCGCGCCGGCGGAGGTATCATCCGCTTTCCACAATTCGGAGCCGTGGTTGCCATCATCGGCCGCGAAGTAGACCGTCGATCCCACGTCGACAAATCCGTTGCCATAATACGGCGTCGACGCGGCGGTCGCGGTATTGATGTCCTTGACCAGGACGGTGCCCGACGATGTGCCGTCGGATGTCCAGAGTTCGCGGCCATGAACGCCGTCGTCGGCGGTGAAGAACAGCTTTCCAAGGCCGGCGGTGAGTGACCCGGCAGTGGTGGTTCCACGGCCCGGGTTGAGCGTCTTCAACATCTGCGTGCCGGCGGCCGTCCCGTCCGTCTTCCACAATTCGTCGTCGCCGGACGCGTTTGGCCGGGTGAAGTACACCTTGGCGCCGACCGCCGTCAGGTTGGCGATCGTGCTGCCGTTATTCCCAGGTGTCAGATCGGCGACGATATGCGTGCCGGCTGCGGTCCCATCGGAGGTCCACAGTTCCGTCCCGGTCGAAGACTGATACGCCGTGAAGTACAGTGACCCATTGGCGACAGTCAAGCCGGCAGGACCAGATCCTATGGCGCCGGGCGCCAGATCGACAACCATGGCTGTCCCGCCGGGGGTGCCGTCGGAACGCCAGAGTTCGAAGCCGTGTGTCGCGTCCTTGGCGGTGAAATACAACTGGCCGTTGAATGACGTCAACTCGGCCGGAGAAGCCCCATTGCCGGCGAGGTCGATCAACAGCAAACGATTGGTCCCGGCCGTCGATCCATCACTCACCCACAGTTCGTACTGGTAGAAAGTGCTTGTGACGACCTGGCGCGTGAAATAGACCTTGTCGCCGACGGCGGTCAACTGACCGATTCTGGACAGGACGTCGTCGGGATCCACGTCTTTGACCATCACGGTCCCCTCGGGCGTGCCGTCGGTCTTCCACAACGCCCGCCCGTCAGTCCCGTCGACGCCGGTGAAGTACATCACCCCGCCGGCCGCCGGAGTCAGATCAAACGGCGAATTGCTCACACCTCCGGGGTAATTGGTCGGCGGATGAAAATCCTTGATCTTGTACGTCCCGTCGGCCGTTCCGTCAGAGCGATACAGATCAAACCCATTCCAGCCATCGTCCGCCGTGAAGAGCAAGGTCCCGTCGAGATCCGCTGTCTGAAAGATGTAAGAGCCCGGTTCATCCTCGTAGGGGTTGATGTCCTTGACCAGAACGGTGCCGGCCGCGGTGCCGTCCGACTTCCACAACTCCCGTCCAACCGCGACATCATCCGCCGTGAAGAAAAGCGATCCGCCCGACACGCTCAGCGCCCATGGCGCCCCGCCAAAAGCTCCGGGAATAATGTCTTTGACCCGCGTGGTTCCGCCGGCAGTTCCGTCGGTTCGCCAAAGCTCTTCATCGCCGAACTGTTGATACGCTGAGTTCGGCGCTCCGATCGAGCCCGCGTTGAAGTACAGGTTCCCGTTGAATGAAACCAGGTCGGGGTCATCCTGCGGACTATGGATCGAGTCCACGGTGATTTGGTTGATATCCGCCACCCGCTGCGTGACGATCGCCGGCGCGATCCGGTCTTCCAGCGCATCGCACTTAAGCCGCCAACCGCGCCGTTTCCGCGTCGCCGCCATGCTCACTCCTCACAATCCTTGATCGGCGCCCGTTCTCGCTGAATTCGGGACGATCCACACCGTTTGGCCGCCGTCGTCTTCCGGATGCGGGCCGACGATCTTCGGCAAGCGCACGCCGGGCAAAACCTGCACATCAAAGATCTCGTCGACGCCTTCCGCAAATTCCAGGTGGGCAGCCAGGCGACCGGTTGCGAGTTCGACAATGCCGAGCCCGCACTTCAACTCCTCGCGTCGTTCGGCAACGGGAACGCCGCCGAACGTCGAGGTCTCGCGAATTTTCGACAGGCCGACAAACGCGAAGCCGCCATGAAACGCGAGCCCACGCGTGTAGCCCGGCAACGCCGCCACCATTTGGGTTCGTTCAGTGGACGGGTCGGCTACACACAAATGGCCCCGGCCCGAGTCAAGCACCCACAATTGTCCCGCCTGCACGCGTGGCGAGTGCGGCATGCACAGGCCGCGGACAACAACCTGCCCGGAGGCCACGTCCATCAGGCAGCCGCCCGTCGTCTTTACCGGCCGCCAGCCGCGCGGCGTTACAGTCTCGCCCAAAAAAGTGACGAATTTCGGCCGACCATCCGCCATCGCCATGCCGTTCAAATGGCAGCGATCCTCGGCGGCGAGCCCGGTGATGAACGGCGGCCGCCAACGCGGCACGAAGCTGAATCCCGCATCCACGGTACAAATGCAACTAAATAGCGTATTGACGACCCAGAGTTGGTCGCCGACCCAGGCGGCCTCGTGCGCCTGAATATCGCCGGTGATCGCGGCGGACCGGGCCGCGAAGAGCTGATCGAAGCGGCCAGCCGGCTCGATGCGTGATGCAATGTCCGGGGCCGCACGCAATATCCAGACGCTGTCCCGTGCTGCCAGCGCCAAGCGGTCGGGGCCGACCGCGAGGCCCATCGGCCGATCGAAATTGTAGAAGCCGAGTGCGAGCCCCTGTTGATCGGTCCCCACGACCACCAATTTGCCGGCTTGGTAGGTCGAAATCAGAATCGAGCCGCCGAGCCGTTGAAGGAGTGGAACGAACGATTGCGAATGCTCGAACCGTACGAGGCGGTCTTTCTTGGCAGCCGGTGTTACCTCATCAGACATGAAGTTCATCGCCCATAGATTTCTCTGGGATGGTGCACACCAGTTTATTGGCAAGGTACATTACCGTGGACCGCGAATGTGCGTTACACGATCGCCCCATGTTTTCGCTGCAAGCCCAAGACATTACCGTCCGCGGGACAAATCCGTGACGCCGGCGTAACATCGCACGCGGTCTCGCCGGTATAGAGGTCGACTACGGAGATTTGCCTGGTGCCTCCATCGCAACGAATGACGTTCGAGACGCTATGGGGCCGCCACGAAGCGGAACTGGCCCGGATGACCGACGTACTCTTCAACCATCCGCATCTTGATCCGGCACCCGATGTACGCGTGATGCTCGATCAGGCGCGTGCTCATGCCGCCGCCGCGTGGCCCCCGGATGCCACCATCGACGTGGCGCTCTGGCTTCGTCGCAAGGTAGGCGGCGACCTCCTGGGGCGTGGCCACCAACTCTATGAGCCCGCCCTCCAGCGGATGCTCCAGGGCCAGGTCTGGTCCGCGGAACTCGTCGAGGAGCTGGTGCAGGGAGCGGCCGCACGAGCGACGGAGCGGCTCGACGAGCTAATCGAACGGCCCCGACCGCTCTTCGGCTGGCTCGGCCAACTGGTTCGCCAGCAGCGGATCGACTGGCTGCGCGCTCGCTCGGCGCGCAAGCGCGACGCCGGCCGGACTGTGCCGCTGGCAAGTGCGCCCATTGCCGCCGATACGGGGACGACGCCAACGCAGGCCGAACGACGCACGCGGGTCCGCGAGATGTTCGACCGCGTGCTCGCCGAGTTGCCGGCCGATGACGCGAAAGTGCTGCGCCTACACGCCGACGAACATCTGGGCCCGGCGGAGATTGCCGTGCGGCTCGGAATTCAGGCCGGCGATGCGCGCATCCGCTTGTACCGGGCGCGCAAGCGTGCCCTGCAGGTGTGGATTCAATTGTTCCCATCGTCGGCCGCCGACCTGATGGACTTCGGCTTGATCGACTCTAAACCGCGTGAGGTGCGCGACGCATGAACGACGACATCCTGTATGCGCCGGCCACTCTAGACGTGCTCGATCGCTTCCTGACGGAATACCGTCGCGCCACGCGTCCGGCCGAGGTCATCGAACACTTCAGCGCGCGGCATCCCGAGTTGGCGGAGGAATTTCGCATCCAGGCCGGCTTCGCTTTCATTGATCCGATGGATGAGCCGGCCGATCTTCCGGACATCGCGTTGCTCCGTGAGATCGGTCGCGGCGGGATGGGCGTGGTCTACGAAGGTTGGCAGGAGTCGCTGGCACGGCCGGTCGCGGTCAAGCTACATCGGATGACCGACGTGGCGGCGGATCGCGGCCAGTTCCTCCACGAGTGCCGCACGTTGGCCCGACTGCATCAAACGTCAATTGTCCCCGTGCATACAGCCGGCCGGTCAGGACCGTGGCTGTACTATGTGATGCCGCTCATCGAGGGTGCGACGCTCGCGGACCTGATTCGCCGCGCCCGCAGCCAGGCGAACGACGGAGCGCCGCTGCCGGACCTGACGAATCTGGCCACTGGACCGACGAGCGGACATTGTGACCTGCCCGCAGACGCCATCATGGCCGCAAGCCCGGCCTACGTTCGCTCGGCGATCGATGTGCTGATCGATGCCGCGGATGCGATCGAGTACGCCCATCGCGAAGGCGTGTGGCATCTCGATTTGAAGCCAGCCAACCTGATGCTCGATAGCGCGGGTCACAGTTGGGTAATCGACTTCGGCATCGCGCATCAGTCGACGAGCACCGATGCGGACGTTCCGATCGTTGCTGCCGCCGACACGGTTCCGTCGCCCTCAGCCACACAGGCGGCCGTACGTGGAGCGCCATTCCTGACACTGGCTTATGCCGCCCCCGAACGCTGGCGCGGCGCTGCCGACGCGCGTTCGGACGTATGGGGCCTCGGCGCGACTTTGTACGAGTTGCTCACCTTGCGCCGGCCGTTTCCCACAGATGATGCGACGACGCTCGCCGAGGCCGTCGCCCATCGCGACCCGACACCCGCCAGCCGTTTGACTGCGGATTTGCCGCGCGACCTTGCCGCCGTGTGTGCAAAGGCGCTGTCGAAGAATCCGGCTGATCGATACCAGACGGCTGCCGCGTTTGCCGGTGATCTGCGGCGTTGGCAAGAAGGGGTGGAGACATCGGCCCGGACGTGGTCGCCGGTCGCCCGGCTGTTCCGTTGGGCGCATCGGCACAAGCCATGGACCGTGGCGGCACTGTCGGCCGTGCTCGGGATCCTCGTCGCGTTCATTCTCCTTTGGCGACAGGAACAGCTTCGCGCCGACGAAGCGCGAGCGAAGGGGCAGGTAGCGCTTACGGAGGAGAAACTGCTGCGTGAGGCCGACTCGCATGCCAAGTCCAAGATGTGGAGCTTGCTGGAGCTGGCCCGTCAACGAGCGCAGGTTCCGCGGGCAGGCCGCCGCGCGGAAGTTCGGCGGATCCTGTTGGAAGCCGGCCGCGAACGTCAGCGCTCCGCGCCCGATCACACGACGCCGATCCTCGACGTCGCGTTCCGCTCGCTCTACGCCGAGACGCTCGGCATGCTCGATGAGACCGAGGTCGCTCCGGTCGATCGAGCCGATATGCCGTATTTCGAGTTCCGTGATTGGCCGGCGACCATTCATCCCGACGGCAAGCTCATCGCCATTGGCACGGCACGGCGACCGCTCGTGTGGCGGCGTGGCGGAGTCAAGCCTAAGGTTGATGCGGCCGAAGAAACGCTGCCCCGCGGCGGCGTTGAATACGGGCCGGCCGGCGATTACCTCGCCGAACTTCTTTCCGAGGAGACCGGCGGGGGCTTGCGCATCTGGGATCGCGAAGCCACGCGCATGCTGGGCGAGTTGGTGTCGCCCGGCAAGCCGGGATCGATCGTCCTCGCTGTCGGATTCGACGAACGGGAAACACGATTATGGGCGGTCCGCAACGACCGGCGAATTTCTGGATGGAAGTTGCCGGAGTTGACGCCGGTGACCGATTGGCCGATGTCGGAAAAGCCGAGTGGAACGATCACGGCCGCAGCGTTTGGGCCCGGCGGCCGGACGGTCGCTCTCGGCAATAGCGCCGGTCAGGTCATCGGTTACGATGCGGCCGGTTCGGTCATCGCGCGCCGAGCCGCCCTGCCGGCCAAAGCCGTCGAAGCGCTCGCCTGGCATCCACAAGGCGGCCGGCTGGCAGTGGGCACGGAAGACGGGACGCTGCACACGTTTGACACGGACGGGGCGATGCTCTTTCGCACCAATGTGTCGGCCGACGGCGTGTCGCGCATCGTTTTCACCCCGGACGGCAAGTGGATCATCGGCCACTTTCGCAATGCCAGTGCGCGCTACTGGGACGCATGGACGGGCCGGATGGCACTCATCGCCGGCGCGCATCCCTGGTCTTTCTCGCGCGACGGCCGGACATACGTGTCAGCCTCGCCACAACGTGTCGAGTTTGGCGCCCTCGTCTATCCGGAAGCTCTTACTCGTTGGGAGGGCCACCGCGCTCCCGTCTTGCATCTGCGGTGGGCCGAGAACAGCCGCCGCCTCGTCAGCCTGGCCAGCGACTTTGGCATCCGGGTTTGGGACGTCGATCACCCCGACACGGCCGTCGGGGCCATGGCGGGTCCGACGACGGGGGGCTTCTGGGCAACGCAAGCGTTCGTCGCGATCAGCCCCGACGGCAAGCGCGTGGGTTACGCGAGTGGCGGCCTCGAAAAATCGAAGGCCGTCGTTTACGACGTCGCCACAAGTCAGGCGATTGCCAGCTGGGACCTGCCGGGCGGCTTCGAAACCATGGCCGCGGCCGGCCCGGATCGCTTCGTTCTCGTGCGTGAGCAAACGCACGCGGACACCGTGAACGTCACGACCGTGGTCTACGATTTGGAACCAGGCAAGCCGTTGCCGGCCGGCCGCGAGATTCGCATGAGCGAGCCAACCGACGAAAGGCGGTTTATCGAACACTGGTTGCAGCCCAACGGAAAGTACTATCTGTGGTCCGGGCCGCGGAAGCCGGCGCGCGAACGGCGACTCGAGCTATACGACGTCGCGGCCGGCAAACTCGTATGGAAGATCGTGACGCCGCCGACGGACAATGGTTACGCGCCCTTCGGTTTGCTTACGGAAGATCTCAAGACGCTCTGGATCAGCGGCTGTAGCGAACAGCCGATGGAGTACGATCTGACAACGCCCAATCCACCAAAGGCAGTCAAGCACGCGCCTCTTGCCGTATCGGCCGATCGCCACTGGCAGGCGTACGCCGTGTCGCTGGACGCGGGCAATCTGATTCCGCGCGTATCGATCCGCGCTCAGCCCGGCGATCAACATCGAGTCGACTTGCCGTGTCCCGACTATCAGCTTCCCGCCGGGGGCCAATACCTGTTCAGCCCGGACGGTCGCTATCTGGTTTGGGCCGGGTTGGACGGCACGATTTTTCGTGTCGATCTCCCGCTCCTGGCCGAACGCGTGAAACAGTTCGATGAGGACATGGCCGGCGGCGTTGACCGTTGATGAATTCGTGGACCATGGAGCAGACTTCAGCTACGAAAACTCGAATTCTGCTCGACAGCGATGGGTTGCTCTCGAGGCGTGATCCTGTGGATCACGCCTCAATGCGTTCGAAGAAATCTTCGTGGGAACTCACGGTCCCGTGATGACTTCTCCACCCGCTTTGGTCGCCAGTGCCAGGTAGGTGGCCCGATCAATTGTCTGTGCAATGTATTGGACGTGCCCGTCGCCGAGCAGGAAGTTGGCGCCGCCGGCGTGTCGACTGCGGAACGAATAGACGTTGGGCCAGTCCGAGAAATCGTAGAGGGGCGTTGTGCCCGGCAGGCTGGTGTTCAGCGGAATCGCGCACGTGCCATTGGCATAGTTCGCGTTCGGCCAGCCGCAGTGCTGGTTACGGTCCGGCAAATCCTCGCCGACGAAGAACGTATTGCTCAAACCGTCCGTCACCGCGGCCAATCCGATCGGATAGTTTTCGTCGGATCGGAAGAACACGCCATCGCCGTTGTCCAATCCGTTGCAGTCGCCGTTCGTGCCGCCGTTGTAGTAGTTGCCCCAACACCAGTTCGACCCGCTGACGCCGCGGTAATTGGTCATGCCGCACGCATAGCCGCCGGTGTTCGCGCGATCCGTGCGTGCCTGGGTCGACGACCCGTCACTGGGGCACAGGTAGGTCTTCACCTGCGTGCTGTACATGTTCACGCCATTCGGACACGGATAAGTCTGGCCGAACGTGGGCCGGTTCCAGCCCGAGCTAGATAGCGACGTGCCCGACTGCGCAGCGGTGTTGAACAGATTGTCCTGTTCGATGTACGGTAGGATCTCAGCGAGCCAGCTCCAGGACCGGCCATTCATGTCGTAGCCGTAGGTGTTCGGGCTCATGTTGCGCGGGAGCACATTGGTGGTGTCGTGATAGTTGTGGATGGCCAGCCCCAATTGCTTTAAGTTGTTCGAGCATTTCATGCGATTGGCCGCTTCGCGGATCTTTTGGACGGCAGGCAGCAACAAGCCAATTAGGATGGCAATGATTGCAATGACGACGAGCAACTCGATCAGCGTGAATGCCAATCGGCGGCCGCGGGGTGGATACGTGATGGACATGAAGCACCTCGGAGTAAGGACCACAAAATCGGATCAACGGGCGGAGAGGTTCAGGTCGTAGGCGCCGGACGCGGCGGATGGGAGCACTTCGACTGCGAGGCCGGCGGTCTCGGGGTTGCTGAATCGCCGAGCGAGGGGCGATTGATTGGCAAACGGTTTCGCGGAGTCGATCGGCCCGCTGCCATTGACGGAGACCTTGTACCAACCCGCTGGCGCCCCCGGTCGGCCATTGGTGGACAACGAATACGAACCGTCCGGGCGAATCTGCCCAACCGGCTCCGCGGTGGACGTGTTGCCGCGCGATTGATCCGGTTGGAATCGGACGCCGCCGGTTGTGAGCGGCGCTCCGTCGACGAGGACACGCCCGGAGACCGGATGCAGCTTGCCGCCCGTGCGGCCGCAGCCGGTGGTGAGGGTCAGAAGCGAGAGCAAGACGTACGCAAGCCGGCGCGCGCGGACTGCGCGCATGAACGAACGCTTCATGATGGAGTCGCTGGTTTGGAGGTAAAGGGTCAGTCGTTCGACGACTTCACAAGCAACCTTCCGCTCACTGAGACCGAATGACCAGACAGGCGATAGGAATTAATATGATGCAGCGCTCATGAGGCTGACGTGAGCCGTCGATGAGGCGGGTATGAGTAATTTGGTGAAGTGCGTGTGCGGTGCCCGAGCGAAGCGATCCTTGAAATCGGAAGGTGGCCCCGGCAGTTATTTGACTGTTGCGCTGACAATTGGCCTTCCGCCGTTTGTCAGCCGCGGAGCGGCTACCATCGGTCGCCGCTCCGCGGCTTCGAATAGGAACGATTCGTCAAGCCCCCATCATGAAACTGACAGCGTGGCGGCGGCAGAATCGAGCTGTCCAAAAGCATTCGTCAGTACGGCGCGGTAGCGGTAGCCGCTAACGATTGACTTCACTTTTTTCAACGTCAGCGTAGGACGGGTCGCGCCCTCGATGTCGGTGAACGTCTTGCCGCCGTCCGCGCTCATCTGCCACTGGACTTTGACCACGGGGCTGCCCGCGACCGACACGCTGAACGCCGCCGTAGCCCCCGGCATGACGCTCGTGTCGGCTGGCGGGCTCGTAATTGCCGGCGGGAAGCCAATGTTCAACATAACGGGCGCGGTTCGCCGGACCATCTGGCCTTGAACAAACACGCGGGCGGCGCGAACAGGGAACGGCCAGCGGACAAGGACGGCCATGCGATCGAGTCTCAGCAAGTTGAGTCGGGGGCATTGAGAGGCGGGGGTCTCGGCCGGCGGGATCAAATTGATCGAGCGCCAACAGCCGATTGGTGATCCACGAGCCGCGAGGGACTGACTAGAGCCGCGCTATTGGGTGATCAGAAACCTGCATCCAAGATCGAACTGCCACGAAGTTGACGAGACAGAAAAAGCCATGGGTGCAACATAGGTCAATTATAGGCGTGACGGTCAAATTGTTATCGGCCGGTTGGTTAAAAGCACGGAAACCGAACGAAGCGCGAATGTCAGGAACAGCATCCACCTTCACGACGTCCGGCACCAAAGAGCGCCAACCTCTACCACTTTTGCAAAGGGTTTATTGCGCCACTTTTCCGACCCCCGGTTTTCGGCGCAACAATCAGTCCGATTGAAAGTTGCGTGGACAATATTGATCAAAGAGCGCCAACTCGACACACCCGCTGGCGCTCTTCATGGCGGTCTTAAATTGAACACGCGAAATGCGTGACGGCAGTTCGCACTGCAGCGAAACGAAACGCAATCGCCGGCGGCAGAAAGGGGGTGTGGCAAAACGGTGGCGATGTTGGCGACCTTACCCATTTTTGGGCTGAAAACGCACTTTTTCAAAAAGGAAGATCGCCAACATAGGTGATGCCAAAACTCTCCAATAATGAAGTAACAACCGGCGTGAAGTGGGCACGATCATGTTCTTCAGACATATTGCGGGACTTCTGGCCCTCGTTTTGGGTGTGGTCGGATTCGCCGCTTGTGCCGCGGGCGCGTACGCCGTCTGGCAAGTTCAGACTCGCCTCGAACGCGCCAACGATCGGGCCTTCGCGGCGGTGGACCGCGGACTTGTGGAGGTTGAGGACCGAGTTCCAATCGTCAAAGAACGGGTGCGGCAGTCGAAGATTACCACCGACGAGGTCGCGGCGACCGTACGTCAGTGGGCTGCAAACGATGCCAAGGACAGGCTCGTCACGGCGCTCCAAATCGAAACACGAGCGGCGACGCTGGCCGGCCATCTGCAAGCAGCCGATGCCCGGCTCGACACCTCCGCAACGGCGGTCAGCGACATCCACCGTCTGCTCGAATTCGCCAAATCGCTTGGCGGTCCGGTCGATCCATCCGTAACTGACCAGGTGCTCGAAGTGATCGCGGCGCTGCGCGGCAAACTGAATGAAGCGGATCGGGCAGTGGACGAAGTCCGGCGCTTCAGCAGTCCTGATGGCGGACCCGTCGAAAGTCGAATGGAACGGGTCTTGCGAGTGCTCGCTCGCGTTGTGCTGACGCTTACCGAGATCGACAGTCGCCTCAATGAATTTGCAACGCGGCTAGTCGAGGTCCGCGAGGAAGCGCGGCAAGTCCAGGAACGAACGAGCAATTTTATTGTGATCGGCGCCTTGGCTTGTTACGCGCTGCTCGCGTGGATCGCGGCCGGGCAGGTCGCACTCAGTTGGTGGGGTTGCACGTACTTTCGTCGTCGGACAGCAATGGTTGATCACTAATAAATCGCCAAAGCACGTTCTCGCCAAGGCTCAGGGCGGTGAGCGTGGCCGGCTCGGACGACCATCGCCGACGTCTCCTGGCACGCCGTGCGGAAGACCGGATTGTCACGGTAGGTGGCCTCAGCCGTGTCCACCATACTCCGATACGCCCGGTCGGCGGCGAAGTCGGACACCCGGATGAGAGTGTCGCCGTTGCGTGCAACTCCCGCGGCATCCAGGGCGGCGTAAATCGTGCGCGTATTGCGGTTGAGTTCGTGCCGGGTCTTGCGGGCGGCCTTGACCGCCGGCGTGCCCGCGGCCTCCAGCGCCAGCGCCGCTTCGCGCTCCCCAGGCAGCGCGACAGTGAAGCGGTCGAACGACGTTGCGGCCCAGGTGAAGAGCCGGGTCAGATATGACTGATTGAACTTCGAGTTAAACGGGCTGACGCCAATCAGGACGTGGTCGCCGCGTTCGAGCAACCGGCGGCAGTTCGCGGTCGTGGGGTGTGGCTCGATGCTGACTGTGGATTCGCCGAGACCGGGCCGGCGGTCGAGAAGAAGGATGCAGGTGTTCGCGCTGAACACGACACGGTCTCGTGTTTTGATGGCTGGTTCCGGGCACGAGACCAGCCGGTCCCAGAAGCGCGGACATGCGCCGGCCTCCAGGCAGTTGCGGACGGTGGCGGACATCGCCAATCCCTCGGTGTCGTATTTCAGCCGTCGAACGACAAGTTCACTCGCCCGCGGCGGCCCTACGACGTCTCCTCCACCTTCAGCGCCTTGGCCAGGTCCCACACCAGGACGCGGGCCGCTGCAATGGCGTTGTGTCGGGCGAAACTGGAATGCGACCCCGGTCGGAATGCAACGTCTGATTCGGCGCCTGAACTCGAAATCCAAGACTTCCTACTGACTCAAAACCTGATTTGCCCATCCGAGCCCACGGTTACATCGGACTTTGAAGTAGCTACTTGCCGAGCAGAATCGTGCGGACGGCGGTCGCATAAGCCTGGAGTTCGACCCGACGTTCGGCGGCGTCGACCTGAGCGTCCAGAGACGACGGATAGTCGGCTGTTGTCCGGTTGAGAGGCGGCTCGACCGTAAAAATGCTGATTCCTCGTTGCGAGGCATATTCGCCAAGAGATACGCCGTCCGGCTTGGACCCGCTCCAGTACGCGGTATCGATGGCGCCGGAAGCACCCACATTCCCCGGCACCGACGGGTGTGCCCGGCGCCGCGCTCGTTCTGCGGCACTAAGCGTCTTGTCGGTTTCGCGGTCCATCGGGCGGAGCTCTCGTCCGGTGATCCCCGTCGTTGCGGCATCGATTTGCGCCGCCGCAGCGAGCGACGGGGCGCGATCACGGTGTTTCATTCCCTCCATCACCAGTGGGAAGTTGGCAGCTTCGGCCTGGCGCAGTCGTTCTTGCCCGTCCGAGGTCATCAGCGCAAGAGGATCCTGCAAGGCGGCTAAGCTCCCGGCAATGACGTGCGCGGTCGCCTCATCGGCAGGGGTGAGGCGCACCGGGTCGTAGAACACCCCGCCCGCGCCCGAGTGTTGCGTGCCGTGGATGCTGATAATCCGTTCGGGATTAAAGCGCTCGATGAGCTGGAGCAACATGAGGTTCTCCGGCAGAATGGCCCGTGTTCGAGCCCCGTGCCGGTTCGTGCTCGCATCGACGGCCGTTCCTCCCCCGGCCGCCGTCGCCGCCGCTAGATCCTCGGTTGTGGGAGGCAGATTTCGATTGGTAGGCGTTGCGCCTTCCCGAGTTCCCCACCTTCCCGTCGCGGCATTGTCGGGAAAGAGCGAGGGAACGACGATGACCGTGTATGCGGGCTGATTCGCGGCCAGATCAGCGAGGAGCATGCGGGCGACCTCGATCCCTTGACGTTCGCTGCCGTGGACGCCAGCGATGACTAACGCCCTTTGGCTGGTTGTCCCTTGAACGAAATGCGCTTCGACGGGTCGAGCTTGAGCGGTCGTGCCCAGCTGACCCTGCCGGATCCGCTGCGCCAGCCACAGATCGCCGGTCCGCCCCGCGAGAAGGTTTGCAATTTTGGTATCGATGTCGGCATCGCCCTGCGCGCCCTGGACGTCGGCTCGGCTCAAACGGGCCAGGAGGACGTCGAGTGTCGGATGGGCATTCCAGACAGCCTGCATGTCGTCGGAAATCGCGCTCCGCCGCACGACGCCCGCTCCCGGCTGAAGGGTGTGGGCCAGTTCGTGCGCCAGGAGCCTTCGACCATCGCGTGTCTCAGGCCGATACTCACCGGCTGCGAACCCGATGTCGTTTCCCAAGGTGAAGGCCCGCGCCCGCAGGTCTTGAGCGGTGGCGACGGCGGCGAGATCGGTATGCACACGAATATGGCTCAGACCGATGCCGAATCGCGGTTCCATGAACTCCCGGACGCCGGCATCGAGCGGGCGACCGGCGAAGGGGAAAAGTCCGGTCTTTGATTGAGGGGGCGCGCTTGACATTGACGCCTCTCCGGTCGATTCCATTCGCATGACCCGTTCCGCAACTTGTTCGGCTTCGTGCTCATGTTTGTCGCCGGGCCTGCTGATCGCCAGTGTCCGGATCCCACCGCTTGCAGCGGAGTGAACGGGAATCCGACTAAAATCGTGCCCAAACCGAGGAGATGCCAAGCTGCCAGAAGACTCCCCGAGTTCTCCAGCGCTCGTTTGCGATAGCGGAAGCATCGCGCCCGGTTCATGGCTCCGCCCAAACTGTGTCCGAACAGGTATCGTAGGTTTTGCAGGAGTACTCCGTTGAGCCGCCATTGGTTCCTGTGCAAATGTCTGCACGGCCAATCTCCTTTTTGTTCAATAGCGTGGCCGAACTTATGTTTGTTCGACAATCCTACTGATAATAACTGTTCGCGCAACCAACGCCAGAAAATCTCGACATTTCCGATGACATTTGATTGTGTGCAAAAGATCATTTGACGCTATCAAGCCGCGGTTGCCTTTTCGGTTCACTCTTAAGCGCGGTTAGATAGCCGGACATTTCCGGCGGAAACCTACTTGGAGGTCAACGTGAAACTTCTAGATCGCGTCCGTCAGGCCGCTCCGCGTTCGGCATTTCTCAATCCACACCGAACGCTGCCACGCTTTATTCACTTCCACAACGTTCGGCACGCCGACACCTTGGGCGCCCCGGCATACGTGGGACTTCATTGCTCAACGCCTGAATCGCAAGACACGCACCTGTCAAAAGTGGCCGACGCGTTTTCGTGACGAGTGGGCGACGCTCTATCGCGCCACGCAATTGCGCCGCTTCGAGGAGACCAGCAACGAAGCGCATTCACGTCTCAAGGCGCTGATGCGCGATGACGACAAGCGCGTGCAGCACAAGGCGATCGAGTTGTGGATCAAGTGCGCGGCCACGGCCTACAGCAAGGACGGCATGTTCACGGTTGCGGCACCCGTTGACGAGACGGACGGCAAGATCGATCCCGAATGGGCCGCGCAGAATATCGCGCACATGAACCAAAGTTACAAGCAGGACCTACAGCGCATTGTTGATAATCGCGCCAAGGCCGGCTTGCCGCCGTACACGGAGGCCGAGGTCGATTTCGCCTGGGTGCGCGGGCAGTTCGAAGACTGTATCCAGATGCACATTGATGAGATCCCGATCGATTCGGACCTGCGTCGTCCGATCGCGAATATGGATCGGCCGCCGCGGGAGAAGCGGGGCTGGATTCCGGCGCGGGTGCCCGAGCCGCCCGGCGATGACCGTGGGCTGGCCGGGAATGTGGCGGTGTTGCTGGTTGTGGGGGCGCTGCTTGTGGGGGTGATGGGGAAGAGCGAGGTGGGCGAAGTGCGCTACGCCGCAAGCGGCGGCGGGATGCTCTTGCCAATCGCCGCGGAACCGCGATTATTACCATCGCACCCTGTGACCCACCCCATGCAGGCGGAAACGCCTGTCTTGCCCGACCGACTCCCGGCTTATCCGTCGAGGGTTTCCATGACGTCTTCGGTTCGCTTGCCTTCCCTGGCGCTGGCTAGTGTTGTCGTCTGCGCCGCGCCGCTGGCCGCCCATCCGATCGTTCCCGGCTTCGAACGCTTTCCCACCAACGCGGACGGCGGGCAGCTCTTGCTCGGCGAATTGAACTGCGTGAGCTGTCACGCGGCCGACGGGCAGGCGAAGAAGCAGGCGCCGGTGCTCGACAACATCGGCGCTCGCGCTCGCGTCAGCCATTTGCGCAAGTTCCTGGCAGACCCGCAGGCGGCCAAGCCCGGCACGACGATGCCGAATCTGTTTGCCGGCGACCCGGAACGCGATGCGAAGGTCGAGGCACTGGTTCACTTTCTCGCGACGACCGGGGCGACCAAGCAAACGCGGCCCGACTTGAAGGCCGTCATCCGTGGTCGCGATACGTTCACCAAGATTGGCTGTGCGGCATGTCATGGACCGCGCGACGCGGCCGGCGAACCGGCGAAGCAGACGTTCGCGTTCGCCGTCCCGCTCGGCGATGTGAAAGGGAAATACACGATCCCAGGGTTGACTGCGTTCTTGAGCAATCCGCTGTCGACGCGCCCGTCGGGCCGCATGCCGCACTTGCTGAAGCCGAACGAGGCGGCCGATGTCGCTCATTACTTGCTGCAAGGCGCCAAGTCAAACCTGCCGACGGGCAAAGGCACGACGAGATACGCCTACTACGAAGGCGAATGGGACAAGTTGCCGGACTTCGGCACGCTGAAACCTAAGGCGACGGGCACCGGTGTTGCGTTCGAGTTGGCAGTCGCGCGGCGTGGCTCGAACTACGCACTGCGTTTCGAAGGCGTCTTCCCGGCCGAGTCGGCGGGGGCGTACACGTTCACGCTGACGAGCGACGATGGTAGCCGGCTGCTGATCGACGGCAAGAAGGTCGTTGACGTCGACGGTGTCCATCCGCCGCAGACGGGGTCGGGCAAAGTCGAGTTAACCAAGGGCATTCACAAGATTACGGTTGATTTTTTCCAGGGCGGCGGCGAAGCGGTGCTTGATGTCGAAGTCGAGAGCCGCAGCCTGGGCCGGCAACCACTGGCGCCTCTGGTCGCGGCAACGGAAGCGGACTTGGCGAAGAAGGTCGAGCCGAAGGCGGACCCGAAGGACGAGGACGCGATTGCGGTTGATCCGGATTTGGTCACGAAGGGGAAGGCGCTGTTTGCATCGGTCGGATGTGCGAGCTGCCACAACCTGACATTGAGCCGGACGCCGATTGCGTCGACGGCGAAGGCGAATCCGCTCGGGATGTTGAAGGGTGATGGGGGGTGTCTCGCCTCGGTACCCAAGGCCGGGATTCCGAAGTACGACTTGAACTCGGAACAACGGAAAGCGATTGTGGCGGCGATCGCTACGCCGCAAGCGGCGGGGGGGAAGCCGCAGGAGATCATTGCGCGGACAATGGTGACGTTCAATTGTTACGCATGTCATGTCCGCGATAAGGTTGGCGGACCGACCGAGGCGACGAACGGGCTGTTCACGACCACGACGCCGGAGATGGGCGAAGAGGGTCGTGTGCCGCCGCCGCTCGACGGCGTCGGGGCCAAGTTGAATGCCGACTACGTGAAGCAAATTCTCGATAAAGGCGCCGACGACCGGCCGTACATGCACACGAGCATGCCGGGCTTTGGGCAGGCAAACGTTGGCCATCTGCCGGCGCTGTTCGCGGCGATCGACAAACTGCCGGCCGTCGCGCCAACCAAGTTCGTGGACACCGAAGCAAAGGTCGTGCAAGCGGGCCGGCACATGGTCGGGGCCCAGGCGTTCGGGTGCATCAAGTGCCACACGTTCGCCGGC
>DATANR010000109.1:0-3141 GCA_036266155.1 Gemmataceae bacterium
AAGCCGCCCGATGTTGACATTATCGGGCGGCTTACGCCGCTCCGCTCGCCAATGCTACGACATTCATTGGGAAATAATCCATGCGCTATCGCACATTTGGTCGTCTCGGGTGGCAAGTCAGCGAAGTCGGCTATGGCATGTGGGGCCTGGCCGGCTGGACGGGCCGCGACGATGACGAGACGCGCCAGTCGCTTCAGCTTTCCGTCGATCTCGGTTGCAATTTCTTCGACACCGCACTTGCTTATGGCGAAGGCCACAGCGAGCAGATGCTGGGCGCACTCGTGCGTGCCAACCCGGCGAAAAAGCTGTATGTCGCGTCGAAGATCCCACCCAAGAATCGCATCTGGCCGTCGCGCCGCGGTTTCAAACTCGATGACGTCTTCCCGGCCGACTACATTCGTTCGTCGACGGAAGTCAGCCTGAAACACCTTGGCTTGCCGGCGCTCGACTTGATGCAGTTCCACGTGTGGGAAGACGACTGGGCCAACGACGAGCGTTGGCAGAAGGCGGTCGGCGATTTGAAGAGCGCCGGCTTGATCCGCGGCTTCGGCATCAGCGTGAACCGTTGGGAGCCGACAAACGTGATTCGCGCCCTGCGAACTGGTTTGATCGACGCCGTGCAGGTCATTTACAACATCTTCGACCAGAACTCGGAAGACGAGTTGTTCCCCGCTTGCCGCGAACTCGGTGTGGCGGTCATTGCGCGCGTGCCATTCGACGAGGGGACGCTTACCGGCACACTGACGAAGGATAGCAAGTGGCCAGCGGGCGACTGGCGCAACACATACTTCGTTGCGTCGAATCTGATCCCCAGCGTCGAACGCGCGCAGCGACTGAAGCCGCTTATTCCGACCGGCATGTCGATGGCGGACATGGCGATGCGCTTTGTACTCACTAATCCTGATGTCGCGACGGTGATACCGGGAATGCGTAAGGAGAGAAACGTCAGGGCGAACGTATTAAGCAGTGATTCTGAAAGGCTTTCGGACGATCAACTCGCCAAGCTAAAGTTACACCGCTGGGTACGCACGCCGACCGAATGGTCGCAATAGTATGCAGCCTCGAAAACGCTTGAGACGGTTCATGTGCGGCGCGAAATACGCCAATTAGCGAGGCTTCTATGCGCTAGAATTCTGGCTCGTCACATTTGCGCACAAGTTATTATCCATAGATCAGATACGGCGAAATCGGCGGGCAGAGATTGCCAACCAGTGGTATGTAGTTGGCAACCTTAGATGGCAATCTCTCCTTGTGCGTCGTCGTGAAACGAAAAACAGCCGGCTCTCCGAGGGAGCCGGCTGATCACGGGTCTGGCGTAACTCGCTGAATCAGAACGAGATCTGAATCCCACCGTTGAAGCCCTGCATGTGGAAGTCGGTCGACTTCAACAAGTCGCGCGGGATAAACGTGCCCGGCAGGCCGCTATAGGTCGGCGACACCGGAATCAGAGACGGGTTGAGGACCGGCGACAACGAGGTCGTCGGACGGACAACCGTGTTCGTGTACAAGAACGTATAGCCGGCCGTGATCTTCATCCAGTTGGTCAACTGGTAGCCGACGCTGATGTTGCCTTCCGGCATCCACGCGAAGCGATCCTTCTGGTGACGGCCGAGGTCCTGCGGCAGGTTGAACAAGCCACCGGCCTGGGTGCTCAGGAGGTTGGTGCTTGTGGTCAGGCTGGTGTAGCCATTTACATCGATCCACTCGCGCATGTAGCCCGCGGCGAATTTGCCGGTCGCTTGCACGAACCAGTTGCCGAAGCCAATTTCACCGCGGAAGCCGATGTTGGCCCCGAAGAAGTCGTTGTAGGTCCGAATCGCGTCGGACGTCGTGACGGTGTAAGGCGCCAGTGCCGGCCCGAAGAACGTGCCAGCGAACACGCCGCCGCCGCCCGGGAAGAACGACGAGCCGCCAATCGGCGCCGGCACGATGCCCGGCGGAGCAATGCCGCCCGGCGGCACGCCGAACGTCTGCGAATTGGTGACGTAGCCGAACTTCTCTTCGAGCTGGAAGAAGCGCAGACCGGCGAAGAGCGTGAGGCCGCCGGGGCCGTCTTCCGACGGGTACATCTTGTAGAAGGCGTTCAATTCGCCGCTGAGAGCCCGCGTCTCGGCCGAGATACGGATGTTGCCGGAATCGACGCCGGGATACGAGACGACGTAGCTGCCCGCCGCGCCCGCGTTCACATCGTAGAACGGCACCGCCAGCACCGGCAGACCCGCGGTGTTGCCCGGGTAGTAGTTGAGCTGGTTGCGCTTCGACATCAGGAAACCGGTGATCTCAGTGCCGAAGTTCGTGCTACTTTCCCAGTTCCAGCCGACCCATCCGCGGATGCCGTCGGTCATGTCGAACGAGATGTTGCTGTTGCCGGCCCCGAGCAGCGCGACGGTGCTGGGCCCGCCCGCCACGCCGAAGTCGGCAGGCGAGGAAGTCGTCGCCAGCGGATAGCCCACCGGCATCGACTTCGAGGCCCACAGCAGATAGTCGGCGCCGAAGTAGAAGTTCGACCGACGCGGACCGCCGAACAAGCCGGCAAGGATGCCACGACGTTGGCCGCTTGGGCCTTCGTCATAGACGCGTCCTGGCGCCCCGGCGCCCATGCTGCCCGGCGGGACCATGCCCTCAAGGCCGGGCGGCATGTTGATCGGCCGGTTGTCCGGCGAGGCATACTGGTAGCCGGCCTCGGCCCCGCTCGGTCCCGCGTAAGCGCCCGGCGCGACGCCCGGAGGCGGGTAGCCGGTGGTCTGGCCCTGCGGCGGCAAGGTCCCCGGCAATGGGCCGGGAGCCGGGTTGAATTGCTGGCCGAATGTCAGCCCGGCCCCTGCCGCCAAGACGGCGAGCGAACCGAGGAATCCCTTGCGCATGTGTCCGACTCCATGTTCCGCCGGGCATCAGTCGTGCGACCCGTGAGGCGCAGCCCCCGCCCGCGATGTCTGGCTCCTCCCTCTCTAAATCGGTTGGCAAAGGCCGAATCATGAGCAAACTCGGCACGGCCGGAATAAATCTCCAAACCGGCAGGACGCGTATTCGTGGACCAGGCAAGTTTGAACCCTTCGCATGTTCTGTGATCACATGAGAGCGAGCCAGCCATGCCAAACGCTGCAATCGTTCCAGTTTCCCAGGGTTCGCCGAGTCCCTTCA
>DATANR010000110.1:0-20520 GCA_036266155.1 Gemmataceae bacterium
CCGATAATGATATCACGACATTATCGGGCCGCTTACGCGGCTCCGCTCGCCATTCGCTATGGCTTGCTCATGCCCACGAAGCTGCCGTCGTTTTCGCGCGACAGCGCCCACAGAAATGCCCCGACGTCGGGTGACTCGTAGAAGAAGCCGATCGAATTGATGCGCACTTTCGGCCGGCCGGCCTCAACGCGGTTCCAAGTCGTCGCCAATGTGCGGCGAATGTGCCGCGAGAGGATCGCCGAGCGTTCGGTTTCGTTGGTCAGCGTTTTTTCCTGGACGGCCGTCATGCCAGGCCCGGAGGTCGGGAGACCGTCGGAGAAGAAGTAGACAGTGTCGAGGCCCTTGGAGCGATACCGGAACGCTTCCTCCAAGCCAGCGTAAAGGTTGGTGTCCTCGGCTGGCTTCACCTCGGATAGTGCCTTGTGGACGCGCTCGATGCTCTTTTCCTTCTCGTAAGTGAGCCAGTCGCCGGACTCAAGCAGATAGCGCACCTTGCCGGAGAAAAGAATCACCTGGAACTTCTCCAGGTCGGGAATCGAACGCATGACCTTGCAGAGCGCATCGCGGACGCCGGGCCACTTGTCGGGGGCGAGGACGTTTTCCTCGGTCCGCTCCATGCTGCCCGACATGTCGACGAGGAAGACGACGTTCTTGCCGGTCATGGCGATGCCGGCGAACTTGTTGTCGCTTTCGATTTGCAGCTTGTTGATCTTGTCCGCGAGCCTGGCTTTCGTGCCTTGCAAATCGACGATCGTGACGTTGGCCTCGTCGAGCTTCGTCCGCTCCGCTTTCGCATCTTTTTCGAGTTGATCGATCCGGGCCTGCATCTTGCTCATGTCTCCGGCGGAACGCGTTGCCTCGTCAAGCTTCTTTTCGGATTCCTTCAACTTGCTTTCGAAGTCGGAGCGAGCTTTTTCCTTGTTGCGGACGAGCATGTCGAGGTCGAGCTTTTGCTTCTTGGCCAGTTCGAGTTGTTGTGTCAGATTCTCGAGTTCGCCGCGTTTCTTGACGAGTTCCGCGTCGCTGGCGGTGAGCTTGGAATCGACTCCCGCGAGCATCTTTTCGAGGTCTTCGGCCTTGGTGCGCGTCGTCGCCAACTCCTTGGCGTTCTTGTCAAGAATCTTGGTCGTCAGCGCGAGGGCCTGCTTCGCAGTGTCGAGTTCCTTCTCGACCAACGCCAGATTGCGCGCGTTCTTGTCGCGCTCTTCACGCATCAGAGCGAGGTTGGTCGCCAGCTTGTCGCGCTCATCACGAACGACAGCTAGCTGTGCTTTGATCGCCTCCAGATCGGAAGCGAGCTTGTCGGCGCTCGCCAACCGAAGAGCTGCCAACCGCTCGGATTCATCGAGCTTGCCCCGTGTCTCTTCGACCAGAGCGGTGGCCGTCAACGCCTCATCAGAAATTTGTCCGGCCTCGCGCGTCTTGAGCAGCCAGAGCAGCGTCACGCAGCCGAGAGCGCAGCAGAACACGTCGAGCATCCACATGCTGACGAGAGTCGGCGGACGATGTCGGCGCATATTGAGAACCACAGAATAAGAACCACGAAAGACACGAAATGAACGAAAATATGATCAATTTAATTTTCGTGCATTTAGTGTCTTTCGTGGTTGATTTTCATCTGCGACCTACTGGCGACCGAGGGGCGATGCGGGCGTCGACGCGTGGGGGCAGCGGGATCATTGTGTCGAGGTGCGTCCGCGGCAGGTTGCCGGCTTCCCAGCGGTCGTTCAAATTCGCGACGGCCGCGGCGGCGGCTTCCGGGTGCAGGACTCGGACGTTGGTGCGCTCGGTCATGTTTTGATGCAGGGCGGCCGCAAGCCCCGGCAGGCGGCCGGCGTCGTGCGTCAGCCACGCGGCCCGCGGCGGGTCAGCTTCATTCAAGGATGCGAGCAGGTGCCGTACCTCGTCGGCAGCATTTCGGCAGAGCGGCAAGCAAAAGGCGTCCATGTCGGCCGGCGTCAGCACGAGGTCCTGGAACCAGTGCATCGCCCGAATCGTCAGGGCGACACGTTGTCCCGTACGGGCTCGATCGATGGCGTCGTCCACTTGATCGAAGAGCATCTGCTCGGCGTCGGCGGAATCACGCGGATCGCGGCGACAGAGGCGGACGCAGCGGTCGGCCATCGCGTCGAGCAAGCGTTCACGCCAGAAGCGGACGCCTAGCCGCGGGAACGTGGCCGCCCCTTGCAGGCGAACTTCTTCCTCGGCAATGCGCACAAGGGACACGGTCATCGCGTGATCGTCGGCATCGACGATCAGCACGGTTGTCGGTGTGAACGATCGGCCGGTCCGCGGCGTCTCGGCTGTGTCTTCCGGCTGGCCGTGGAGGTAGTGCGTCGCCCGTTCGGCCGCGAGCGCCAGAGGCACCGTCGCGGTGCCGCGGATCTTGAGCTTCGCCTTCTCGGCGATGGCAAGCAGCTTGCCGGTCTGCGAGAGCGTCAAGTAGGTTGGCAGAGCGAGGCCGATGCCGTCGTGCCCCTGACAGGCGCCGCGAAGGCGTTCAATCGCCAGAGTCGTTGCTGTTTCGGGCGTCAGCGCATGCCGGCCGGCCTTCCAATCCTGCGTCTGGCCGAGGCAGGGCAGGTAACCGGTGCAGATCATGTGCGGCAGCCGACGGGCGATTAGCGCCGCCGCGGGACCGACCTCGGCGACTCGCTTCTCCAGCGAAATACCCAGCGCAAGATCGGTTCGTGGATCATCGAGCGGAAAGAGCTTGTTGCGCCCGGCCCGGCCGTGGGCGGCGCGAGCGCGACCGGCATTCAAATCAACGCCCAGCGGCCCGCGCGTAATGCTCGGGTCCTGCGTTTTGCGATTCCAGTTCACCCAGGCCATGGCCGTCGTCCTTGCGTTGGTCACTCGCCCGCGGCGTAAGAGGGTTCCGGCTCCGGATCGTACAGCCGCAGAAGCAGATGCTCCTGACAGTATGCCTGTGAGTCGATGATAAGCAATTCTTCCGCTTTCTGCACCATGTGGAGGAGAGCCATCAGTAGCACGCTGAGAGCGAGGGCCACGAACGTGCAGTCGAACGCGATGCCGAGTTGAGCGGAGACTTGGTTAATGAAGTCCGCGTCCTTCTGGTTGCCGGCCTTGCTCATGCCGCCGGCGAGGCCGCGCACGGTGCCGAGGAAGCCGATCGCGGGAATGGCCCAGACGAGATACGAGATCGTGCTCATCCCGGTCACAAGGCGATTTTGCTCGACGTCGGCTTGCGAGCGAACGACCTCGCCGACGTCGACGGCCTTGCGGCTGATGGCGAATTTGGTGAGCGCCATCTGGATCATCTTGGCGAGGATGTAGGGCCGTTGCCGGGTCGTCGCCTCGATCTTGCGGGCGATCGGCCGGGCGTCCTCGGGGAGAATGCGGGCGCCTTCATCGGTTGGCAGCATGTCGAGCCCGAACGCCATGCGCTGCCGCACGACCTCGCGATAGCGATTGAGCAGCATCATCCCGGCCCAGACGAAGCAGAGGTAACAGGCGATCTGCTCGGGGCCGAGCAGGAGCTTGGCGATGCGCTGCGGCGTCCAACGCGCCCAGTATTCCGGCGAATTCTCGGGTGGGGCGGCCCATTGCCAGAGCGGCACCGTGATCCCGCCGACGAGCAGCAAGGCGAGCACGAGCCAGAGCCATTCGCGGTGCGGCTTCTGCGAGGGGGTGATCGGCATACGGTTTCCTGCCTGCCGCGTGTCGGGCGGATACTAACGACTTCGCTTGGTATGCCGGTTCCCTTGCGACGGGACCACAACAATACGAGATATTCTTGAATGAGGGTCAAGCCAGTGCAAGTCTCTTTTTGCCGTTACACTTTATCCGCGTGAGATAACCCGCGTGTCCCACTACACTTGCTAGCAGTCTGCCCGATCGTCACAACCCGCACGACCCTGCCATGCGACACACTCTCTCCGCGGCGCTTCTTCTGCTCGCCGGCACTGCCTGCGCCGACGACCCAGTCTTCCCCAAGTTCAAGATGCAGGAGATCGCTTCCGACCTGACCGTCGGCTATGCGGTCATCACGGCCGACGTAAACGAGGACGGCAAGCCGGACATCGTGGTGGTCGATAGCGAACGCGTCGTCTGGTACGAGAACCCGACGTGGAAGCCGCACATCATCATCTCAAAGGGCAAGACGAAGAAGGACAACGTGTGCATCGCGGCCGCCGACATCGACGGCGACGGGCACATCGACTTCGTCCTCGGGGCCGACTGGAAGCCGTTCAACACCAAGGAGGGCGGCACGCTCCAGTGGCTTAAGCGCGGCAAGACGCTCGACGAGGAGTGGACCGTCTACCCGATCGCGGAGGAGCCGACGGTGCATCGGGTGCGGATGGCCGACATCGACGGCAGCGGCAAGCCGGCGATCATTCTGGCGCCGCTGATGGGCCGCGACTCGTCGGCGAAGGGCAACTGGATGGACGGCCGGCCGGTGCGCATCCTGGCGTTTCCGATTCCGAAGGATCCGATCAAGGGGCCGTGGGTGCCGAAGGTGCTGTCGGAGGAGTTGCATGTGGTGCACAACATTTGGCCGCTACCTGTTGTGAAAGAGGGTTCGGCTCAATCCGCCTTGCTGGCGACCAGCTACGACGGTGTACACGCGGTAGGACTGCGCGATGGCAAGTGGATTACGAATCGAATTGGTGAAGGCAACCAGGCGAACCCAATGGGGAGTCGGGGAGCAAGCGAAATCAAGATGGGACAGCTAAAGGACAAGCCCAGTTACATCGCAACCGTCGAACCCTGGCACGGCAATCAAGTCGTCGTTTACACGACACCCAAAGAGGCCGGCAAGCTTTGGGACCGCGAGGTTATCGACGACCATCTTCGTTGGGGTCACGCCGTCTGGTGTTCCGACCTCGGCGGTGATGGTGGCGAAGAATTGATCATCGGCGTCCGCGACAACCCGGCCAAGGGCGACACGTTCACCGAGAAGTGCGGCGTTCGAATTTACAAGTGCACCGACGGCGTCGGCAAAAAGTGGTCCCGGCACATCCTCGACGACGGCGGCATTGCTGTCGAGGACCTGACGGTCGCCGACCTGAACGGCGACGGCAAGCCGGACGTCATCGCCGTCGGCCGAGGGACGCACAACGCGCGGATATATTGGAATCAGGGGAAGTGACTTTCTCCCCCCTCTCCGCTTCGGAGAGGGGGGAGAGGTCTGCGGCCACTACGCAGGAGAGAGCGATGCCCGCGCGAAATATCGTCATCGGCCAGAGGGTCAACGAGGAGAAAATAGCCCGCGCGAAGGAACTTCGCCGAGAGGTGACGCCCGAAGAGCAGATCATTTGGGAAGTACTTCGAGCAAACCGATTTCATGGTCTCCGATTCCGCCGACAACAAGTGATCGACGGATTCATCGCCGACTTCTACTGCCACGCAGCCGGTTTGGTCGTGGAAATTGATGGGCCAGTTCACGACGACCAGGCGGGCTATGATCAAATCCGAGACAAGGTCCTTCAGGCGCGGGGATTAGTTGTACTTCGCATAACCAACGATCAGGTCCGCAATGACATCGACGGCGTCTTGAGGAAAATCGCGGTGGCGTGCGGCAAGGCCTGACCTCTCCCCCTAACCCCCTCTCCGAAGCGGAGAGGGGGAACCAAACCATGCACCTCGAATTCGCCGAACCCTGGTTCCTGCTCCTGCTGCCGATCCCGGTCGCCCTGTGGTGGTGGCGTCGGCGGTCGAAGCGGGCGGCGTTGCGCTATCCGGGCGTTGCGTTGCTCGAAGGAATTCCGCGAGCCCGTGTGCCGCGCATCGCGGGCGAGGGATTGCGGCTCCTCGCGGTACTGTGCGCAATTCTTGCCCTCGCCGGGCCGCGGACGCCGGACTTGAAAACGCGGCTGCCGACGGAAGGCATCGCCATTGTCTTTTTGCTCGATACGTCCGGATCAATGGAGGAGACGACGTTCGACTGGGATTCCGGGGCCACCAAGATCTCGCGGCGTGAAGCCGCCAAACGAGCGTTTCGCCTGTTCGTCGCCGGAGGCGACGGACCAGATGGCATTCACTTCGACGGCCGATCGACCGAACGCGGCACCGACGCCATCGGGCTTATTACATTCGCCAATTGGCCGCAGCCGATCTGCCCGCCGACGCTCAATCATTCGGTGTTGCTGACGATCCTCGACGACGTCCGACCCGCGTCGGCCCGCGATACGGCGACGAACATCGGCGACGCCATTGCCGAGGGGATAATTCGTCTCGATCACACGACGGCGAAGCGCAAGGTGCTCGTGCTGCTTAGCGACGGCGAGCACAATGTCGATCTGGCCGACCTGGAGCGTCAGCCGCTCAAGCCGCGCCAGGCCGCGTCATTGGCCGCGAACCTCGGCATCCCGATTTACACGATCGACACGGGCGGCGATCCGTCGCCCGGTACATCGGTTGAGGTCGTGAAACAGCGGCTCATGGGCCGCGAGATCAACAAGACGGTTGCCGAGATGACGAACGGCCGGTGGTTCACGGCCAACGACGGCCAGCAACTCCTCGACGTGTGTCACCAGATTGACGCGATGGAGCGTCAGCCGATCGTCGGCTTCGTTTACCGGCGTTATCATGAGTATGCACCGTGGCTGGCCCTCCTCGCGGTCGGCCTGGTGACACTGGTGTTCGGGCTGGAGCAGACGGTCTGGCGGCGGGTTCCGTAACAAGCGAATGAATCGGTTTGGAATGCGATTCGTCCAACGTCGCATACCCGCGGAGATGGATCATGAAGTTTCGCCTTCTCGCATTTGCCTTGATGCTGCCGGCACTGCCGCTGCTCGCCGGCGACTGGGCTGTTCATCGCGGAAACGCGACGCAGACGGGCGTTTCGGATGAGAAGCTGCCCGAAAAGCTGGCGCTGCGCTGGGAATACAAGACGAGGAACTCCGTCGAGTCCGCGGCCGTCATCGCCGACGGCATCGTCTATGCCGCGTCGTCGGACAAACATCTTTACGCCATCGACTTGAAAACCGGCACGCTTAAATGGAAGACGCCGGGAGAGGGGCCTGAGTTTTGCTTTGGCACCGTCGTCTTCGACCTTATGACTGAACGCCTGCGGCCCAATGCATTCTTCAGCATCTTCACCGCCTCGCCCGGCGTGAACGGCAATCGCCTTTATGTTGGTGATGCCGATGGCAAGTTCTTTTGCATCGACCGAGCGACCGGCAACGTCCTCTGGGCTTTTGATGACGACGAGCAGACCGGCCAGATCAGCGCCGCTCCGAACTTCGACGGCGACAACATCCTGATTCCAACGCAAAACTCGGTGCTCTACTGCCTCAACAAAAACGGCAAGAAGCTCTGGGACTTCCGCATCGAGGGGCCGATCTACGGTGGTGTCGCGGTAGCTGACGGTAAGACTTACCTGGCCGGCTGCGACAGCCTCATGCACGCGATCGACATCAAGACCGGCAAGGAACTTGGTAGCGTCGACCTCAAGGGCCAGAGCGGATCGGCCGCCGCGGTGTTCGGCGACTTTCTCTATGTCGGCACGATGTCGAACCAGGTGCTGGCCGTCAACCTGAAGCGAATGCGCATTGAATGGGAGTTCGAGGCCCCGAAACGCAAGCAGTCCTTCTATGGATCGGCGGCCGTGGACGATGAACTGGTTGTGATCGGCAGCCGCGACAGCAAGGTCTGGGCGATCGATCGCAAGAGCGGCAAACGGCACTGGGACTATCTGACCGACAACAAGGTCGACGGCTCCGCCGTCATCGTCGGCGACCGCGTGTTCATCGGCTCGTACGACAAGCGGTTCTATGTGTTCGATCGCAAGGGCAAGAAGGTGGATGAGTTTGAACTCGATGGCGCGATCATGGGCTCGCCGGCCGTTGCCGATGGGTGCGTCGTCATCGGCACCGACAAGGGGACGGTGTATTGTTTTGGGGCCAAGCGCTAGCGTAGCTGGATTCGTAAGAATTCAGCCGTTGGATTACCCACCCGCTGAATTCTTACGAATCCAGCTACGAAGTCATTACCTACCGCTAGTGAGCAGGCGCAAGCCGCCTGTCTCCGGACGGCCGAATGTGCAGAGGACGCGCAACTCAAAATAGCGGCACACGAGGATCAACAGTTCGGCATCACTCTTGGCGCCTGCCTCGATGATGGGTCGGCTGTCCTCCGCAACCCACCAGGTGTCGCGGATTTTCATTGTCTTGAGCCGATCGGCGTGAAACGAGACCTTGGTCGCGCCGAGCGGTTCGACGTGCATCGCGGTCCCGTTGACCAGGAAGAGCGGGATGCCGCTCGAACCGATCATGGCGATCTCAGTCACATTGGCGTCTTGCAATGATCGCATGGCCGCCCGTGCCGCAACTTGATCGCCGCCGAATTTCGCGAGGATAGTGTCGCCGGACATGAGCACCGATGTGCCGCCATGCTCCAGGCGCTTGACTTCGAGCTTGTACGCATCGAGCGGTTTCTTCGGTCCCGCGTAGATGTCGCCAGGAAGCAGCAGACTGGTTTTTGACACGTCGTTGAGCACGCTCGCGGCGGACGTGGCGACGGTCGGCATCGACCGTTCACGCTCTGCTTGCCGCGGATCAGTTAGCGGACAGAACATCGTTGCCCGCTGTTCACCAATGACGGCCAGTTGATTGAATCCGTGCTTCCAGCACACGATCGCCGCCTTGCGTGCCGCATCGCGGTCGTTGCCAAAATCGTAAAGCCCCTTCGTGCCGTCGGTGACGACCCAGGCGCCGCCAACTCGTTCCGCCCGGATCGCCCGCGACACAACGGGAACGATGACGGCCCGCCCATTGGCGACGCGCGGCGGCTTGCCGTCGGCGAGCCAATATTCGAATGCCGGGTTGGCGCCATTCACCCGGCCCATCTGATTGACGTGCAGCCCCTGGATGAGATTCGCAGCTTCGAAGGCCGACGTGCGATCGCTGACGAAGTCTTTCAGAAGCACGTCGTTCGTTCGCACATGCCAGCGCCCTTCAACCTGGCGTGCGACCACGGAGTTCGGGTCGAACGCGACGATCTCTTCCTTCAATCCGGCGATGTCAACCTCGCGTTGCTTGGCGGCTTCGGCGGGGGTGAGGGGCTTTGTGTGAACTGGATCCAAAACCGTCGCCGGCAGAATTTCGGGCGGGGCAGGGGGCTGGGCGAACGCCGAGCCGGCGAACATGGCCGCTAGAGCAGTCGCAATGAGCCGGTGCCGCATGACGATTCCCTCCGACCGGACGGACCCGCTTCTCTTGTCGGACGGAAGGGGTTGTGCCGGTCAGGAAAACCGACCGGCAGAATTCGCCTCGCGAAGGCGGTTGGGACTTGCTATCTTGCGCTCTTGCGCACACAATACATCTAGCCTACCTGCCTGACCCGCCACTTATCCCACCTGCCTCGCCCTGTTCGGAGGACCCACCCCATGCCAACCCGCTTCTCTCGTTGGCTTTTCCTCCTCGCCACGGCGACCATATTTGCGCCGTCGGCGTTCGCGGATGAAGCACCCAAAGCTCCGCCGCCGTTCGATACGGTTGCGTTGCCGAAGCCGGCCGACGTCAAGAGCCTGGCGGTTTACCCGACGCAAGTCAATTTGAGCGGTCTCGACGATGCGGCTCAGCTGGTCGTGACCGCCACTCTGAACGACGGTCGCCTGCAAGATTTGAGCAGCGACGTCGAGTACGCGGTTACCGAAGCGAAGACGGCCCGCATCCTGCCGAGCGGCCGCGTGTTGCCGCTTGCCAACGGCGCCGCGCAGATCGTTGCCAAGTTCGGCAACAAGACCGTGAGCGTTCCCGTTGCCGTCAAGCACGCCGACGAGAACCTGCCGATTAACTTCCCGAATCAGGTCGTGCCCGTGTTCACGAAACTCGGCTGCAACTCGGGCGGTTGCCACGGCAAGGCGAGCGGCCAGAACGGTTTCAAGATCTCGCTCCTCGGGTACGAGCCCGAAGTCGACTACACGGCCCTGGTGAAAGAAGATCGCGGTCGCCGGCTCATGCCGGCCGCACCGGATTCGAGCCTGTTGCTGCTCAAGGCGACCGGGCTCGCTCCGCATGGCGGCGGCAAGAAGATGGAGAAGGATTCGGATGAGTACCGCCTCGTGCGTCGTTGGATCGCGGCCGGCACGCCGTACGGCAAAGAGACTGACCCGACCGTGACCAAGATCACGGTCTATCCGGAACATCGGGTGATGACCCGGCAGAACAAGCAGCAGTTCGCGGTGTACGCGCATTACTCTGACGGCGTCGTCGAGGACATCACTCGGCGGGCGCAATACGACTCCAACGATCAGGAAATCGCCAACGTCGATCCTGCCGGTCAGGTCCGCACGCTCGCTCTGAGTGGCGAGGCGGCAATCATGGCTCGTTACCAGGGACACGTGGGCGTCTTCCGCGCGACCGTACCGCTCGGGGCCAAAACGCCCGACTGGCAGTTCCCGGTCAGCACGGTCGTCGACAACTTCACGTCGAAGAAGTGGAAGGACCTCGGCCTCGTTCCCTCCGACATCGCTGCGGATGAGATCTTCATTCGTCGCGCTTATCTCGACCTGACCGGCACGCTGCCGACGCCGAAGCAGGTCAGCGACTTTGTCGCCGACAAGGATGCCAAGAAGCGTGAAGTTCTTGTCGACCGGCTCGTGGATTCGCCAGAATTTTCCTACTACTTCGCGAATAAGTGGGCCGACATCCTGAGAGTGAAGCGTGGCCGCGACGGTCAGAATGGAATTCAGCGAGCTCAGGGTACGTTCGCGTTCCACAACTGGATCCGCGAGGCGATTGCCGCGGACAAGCCCTATGACGAGTTTGTCCGCGACATCCTGATCGCGACCGGCGAGGAGTCCAAGAACCCGCCGACGGTGTGGTACAAAGACCTGACGCAGCCGGAGCAGTTCGTCGACGATACGGCCCAGGTCTTCCTCGGCCTACGTATCGCGTGTGCGAACTGTCATCACCATCCGTACGAGAAGTGGAGCCAGGACGATTACTGGGGCCTGGCCGCGTTCTTCGGCAGAGTGGCCAAGAAGCAGGTGCCGGTACCTGGCACGCAGCAGCAGACGAACATCCAGGTGATTTACAGTCGTCCCGACGGCAGCGTGACCAACAAGCGCACTCAGAAGCAAGCAACTTTGAAGGCGCTCGACGGCGACCCGATGGAAATCGACCGTGGCGACGACCCTCGGACGAAGCTCGTTGACTGGATGACCGATCCGAAGAACCCGTTCTTCGCGAAGGCGGTCGCCAATCGTTACTGGGCCCACTTCTTCGGCCGCGGCATCGTTGATCCGATCGACGACATGCGCGTCACCAATCCGCCGTCGAATCCGGAACTGCTCGACGCATTGGCCAAGACGCTCGTCGACAACAAGTTCAGCCTCAAGGCGCTCGTGAAAGTGATCGCCAAGAGCCGGACGTATCAGCTCTCGGCATTGCCGAACGAGTTCAACAAGCACGATAAGCAGACGTTTGCCCGCTACTATCCGAAGCGGATGGGGGCCGAAGTTCTGCTCGACGCGGTTTGTCAGGTGACCGACAGCCCGACGCAATTCGGTGGGTTGCCGCAGGACAAGTTCGCTCCCAAGCGGGCGATCATGTTGCCGGACGAGTCGTTCAACAGCTATTTCCTCGATGTTTTCGGCCGTCCGCAGCGAATCAGCGCTTGCGAATGCGAACGCGTGAGCGAGGCCAACCTCGCCCAGGCGCTGCACCTGTTGAACTCGGACGAGATTCAGCAGAAGCTGAGCCGAGCCAACGGCCGAGCTGACGCCCTGGCCAATGCCAAGGACACGCGGCCGGACGCCGAGAAAGTGACCGAACTCTTCAACTGGACCTTCGGCCGCAAGCCGACGGACGACGACATGAAGACGGCCCTGGCGCACATTGAGAAGCACAAGGCCAACAAGAAGATCGCCTACGAGAACATCTTGTGGGCCTTGATTAACACGAAGGAATTCGTGTTCGTACAGTAAGAGCGCTCAACGAAACCGGACCTCAGGCGGCCGACCCGGTTGGGTCGGCCGTTCTCTTTTTGCGAGCTTGGCGTGGGCTCGACCATCCATCTTGTCACCGGACAGTTCGCCCAGGATCGGACTGCCGAACTGCTGGCGCAATATCGCGCGCGCCGCAGCGACGTCGGCAGCGTACTGTGGCTCGCGCCCTCGCAGATTGCCGCGGACGAGGTGTTGAGTCGACTGGCGACAACGGCGAAGCCGCTGCTGATGCCGAATGTTTTTTCGGTCGATCAGTTCGCGCGGATTATCACCGGACAATCAACAAGTGATTTCGACCGACTGCGGCGGACTCAAGCGCTCGATGCGGCGATTCGTGTGTCGGGCCAGCACAAGGCACGCACCTATTTCGCCCGTGTTGCGGAGTCGCGCGGGTTCGTCGCCGGCGCGATGGGGCTCATGGATGAATTGCAGCAGTGCGGCATTACGTCCGAGCAATTCGCGTCCGCGTGCAATCGTCGCGGTGCGAAACTGAAGGCATGCACCAGTTTGTACGCGGCGTTCGCGCAGGAGCCGGGCCAGGAAGAATCGATTGTCGTCAAGGCGGCACGCGTCATTGACAAAGGGTTGGCGCCGCCATTCGATTCCGTAAGAGCCGTGTTCATTGATGGCTTCACATCGTTCACGCCAGCGGTATGGCAATTGATCGCCGCGCTGTCGTCGCATGTGGACCTGTGGCTGACGCTTCCGGACGACGACGGCGATCGGCCCGAGGCCTTCGCATCAGCAAAGAGAACTCGCGAGCAGCTCGAATCGCGCGGGCCTGTTGAGGTCCACACGTGCCCGATGCGGACCGATCGTGCCGCAGGACTTGAATTTCTGGGCCGGAGACTCTTCGGTGGTGGCCACGAGACCACTAACGAAGCGCCGGGATTGCGCATCCTCGAAGCGCCGGGCACGCTCGGCGAGGCGAGGCTCGTCGCTCGCCGCATTCGCACGTTACTCGGAACCGGCGCGCGTCCCGAAGACGTCGTTGTCACCGCGCGTGATGTGGATCACGTGCGCGATTTACTCGACGAAGTCTTTGCCGAATACGGCCTCCCCATCGCACAGGATGGCGACGAGCCGATCATTCGCAACCCGGCTGTCAGCACTCTTCTTCGCGCGTTGCGTTTACCCGAAGACGACTGGCCGTTCGCCGGAGTGACGGCACTCTTGCGGAGCACTTATTTTCGGCCCGAATGGCCCGAGGCCGATGGCGACGTCGCACGGCACGCGGAAACGCTGCTGCGCCTATTGGACGAGCCGCGCGGTCGCGATGCCTACTTGAAGGCGGCCCAGGTCTGGTCCGAGTCGCCGCCGCCGGCGCTCGAGGACGAACAAGCCGAGGAGTCGCGACGTCAACGTCAGTCTCGCCTGGCGACGCGGTGTCGGCCGTTCCTCGAACGGTTCTTCTCCGCATGGGAGAAACTGCAAGCGGCCAAGACCTTTGCGGCCTACGCCGCCGCCGTGCGTGAGTTTGCTCAATCCATTGGCCTGGAATCCGTGTCGAATGAAGTCGAGCCCGATCGACGGGCGCTAGAGGCACTTCGGGCGGGGATTGAAAGCGATTCCGCCACGAGATTGTCTCGAAGTGCCTTCCAGCGACGTCTGACCGCGACGGCGAGCGCCATCACATTGCCGCGGTCGCCACGAACGGCCGGCCGAGTCCGCGTTGTGCCAGCCGAAGAAGCGCGACACCTTGACTGCGAGTACCTCTTTATTCTCGGCCTCGGCGAGGGCAGCTTTCCGCGCTTGTCGCAGCCGGTATCGTTGCTCAATGACGTTGATCGGCAGCAACTTCGTGAGGCCGGTCTGCCGTTTGCCGATCCACAAAGTCGGCTTGGCGACGAACAACGGCTCTTCCTCGAATTGGTCGGTCGTCCACGGCGCGAACTGGTGTTCAGTTATTCCGCCGTTGACGAGCGTGGCCAGGCAATGCTCACCGGCAGCTTCTTTTCAGCGGTCCGTGCGTGCTTTGCGCCGGGGGCGATTGCCGTCGAAAGCCAACGGATGCTTATTGAGGGGTACTTCACGCGTGACCCGCTCTCGATCGCCGAAGCTCGGTCACGCGTCGCCCAAGCGTTTCGCAATGGCGGCGCAGAAGTCCAGCATCCTGATTTGCCGAGCGAAATCTGCATCCATCTCACTTGGGCACGTGAAGTCGCGGCCGCTCGGTTCGCTGCCGACGATTACAATGGCTACGATGGTCTGCTGAGTCATCCGACGGCGCTCGCCGCGGTCCGCGATCGATTCGGAACGCAGAAGGTCTTTAGCCCATCGGCTCTCGAAGCGTATGTGGCGTGCCCGTTTCGCTATTTCATCGACCAGGTTCTGCGGCTCGAAGAACTTGGTGAGCCCGGCGAGGAAGTGGAGCACACGCGCCGCGGCGCCGCCATTCATCGGGCGCTGTCCCGGCTTCATCAGCGACTTCGCCAAGATCATCGGGACATTGTCGCGACGACGTTACCTGAACACGTGAATGAGGACCTGCGCCTGCAAGTCGACGCGGCGATTCAGGAATACGCACGCCGCACGCCGAGTCTCGCCGCGCGCAAGCTCTGGGAATTGGAGGGCCGACGCCTGGCACGCTCGGTCGCCAAATATCGCGGCCACTGGGACGGTTTTCTTGATCCATGGCGCAAGCTGGGCGCCAACCTCGGCCCGACGCACATGGAGGCAGGTTTCGGCTTGCCGCCATCGGGCACCAGCGTCGATGAAGAGTACGGGCCGCTCGTGCTGGACGTCGGGGGCGTCGAAGTCCGCATCGGCGGCCGCATCGATCGGGTGGACGTGGCGGAATTAGAAGACGGACTCGGCTTCTGGGTGATCGATTACAAGTCGGGCCGGGCCACCAACTATACCGCGTCGGAGTTGGCCCGCTTCGAAAAGCTCCAGCTACCGCTCTACGCCCTCGCGGTCGAACGGGTTCTCTATCCGGGCCAGCCCGTGCGGACTCTTGGGCTGGCCTACTGGCTCGTCACGGATTCGGGTCCGAAAACCGTGTCGCCGGGCACCCGACAGGCGCTGGGTTGGTTCAGCGACCCGAAGAAATGGGCGACGTTTCGCACGCAATTGGAAGCGTGGGTTGCCGGGCTCGTGGGGCACATCCGTGCCGGCCGCTTCCCGCTGGCGCCGCGGTCGGAACATTGCACGGACACTTGCTCGTTTGGCACGGTTTGCCGCATCGCACAGAGCCGCAATTCGGCGAAAGCCTGGGAGCTCGCGCTTCCGACGGCCGACGAAGAACCAGTTTGATTACGGATTGACGGACCACACGCGCACCGTTCCGTCGCGCCCGCCGGCTGCGACCAGGCCGGTCTTCGAGATCGCGACCGCGTGCACCGGTCCGCCGAGGCCGCGATAGGTCTTGAGCGTGGAACCATTGTCGACGTCCATCCACCGGGCCGTACGATCCTGGCCGCCGACAAAGAGGTGCTTGCCGACAGGGCAGAATGCCAGCGACCAGATGTCTTCGCGCGTGGGGAATGTCTTCAGATCCTTTGAGGTCTCAACATCCCACAAGCGAATGGAGCGGTCCCAGCCGGCGGAAGCGAGGATCTTGCTCGTCGGGTCGAACGCGACGGCATAGACGGGCCCGCCATGTTTCTCAAGGACAGCTTTCTGGGTGCCGTCTTTGACATTCCAAATTCGCACTGTCTTGTCGCTGCCAGCACTCGCAACATAATCTCCGTTCGGTGCGAAGGTAAGCGACGTGACGACTGCCCCCTCGTGACCGGACTTCCTAAATTTCTCCTTTCGCGTCTCGACATCCCAGATCACGATTTCGCCGTTGCGCGTACCGCTGACCAGGATTTTGCCGTTGGGCGAGATCGCCATCGTTCGGGCGGCATAGGAGTGCTGGAAGGCCGGGAGGATTTCTTCGCGGGTTTTCACGTCCCACTGGCGCACGAAGCCGTCGTCGCTGGCCGTGAATAATTGCGTGCTGTCGTTATTGAATGCAATCGACCAGACCGGCGACCGCGACTTGCGATTGTCGATACTACCCAGGATATGGCCGTCCTGCGTGTCCCAGAACTTGACCATCCCGCCCTCGGTGGCAGTTGCCATGAGCGTGCCCGATGGTGCGAATGCCACGGACCAGACGGCCCCTTCGCCCGATGGAAGCACGTATTTGGCTGGTGGATCCTCGACGTCGGCGACGGTGGAATCAGAATCGATCACGACCCGCTCGGGCAGCGGTTGTCCGCGTTGCCCGAGCACGGTCAAGTGCGTGACCTTCGTTGCTTCGGCCACCAGGAAGATCGCGAAGATGGACGCGACCGCTGCTGCCGCTGTCAGGCCGTGACGACGCCACCAAGAGCGGACGTGTTGCGGGACCGCTCGACTCGATCGTCGTGTGACGATCGTCGCTGGAGTTTCGGGTGGCAACTTAAGGAGCTCGGCGTTCAGCGCCACGGCCGCGTCAGCCGCGGTTGCAAACCGATCCTTCGGCACTTTTTCCATGAGACGTTCGACAACGTCCGCGAGCGAATTTGGAACGGCCGAATTCAACTCTTGCACCGGCCGCGGCCGACCATCGGTAACTTTCTTTAAGACGGTGAATGCCGAAGTGCCGGTGAAGGGAGGCACGCCAGTCAGCATCGCGTAGAGAACGCTGCCAAGGCTGAAGAGATCGCTGCGGTGATCAACTTCATCGCCACGTGCTTGTTCCGGGCTCATGTAAAGCGGCGTACCCGCGACGAAACCGGTCTGCGTCAGCTTGACGTCTTCGGTGAGTCGTGCGAGTCCGAAGTCGGTGAGCAACACGCGACCGGACGATTGTTCGATGAGGACGTTGCCCGGCTTGATGTCGCGGTGGGTGAGGCCGATCTCGTGGGCGGCTGCCAGTCCCGCGGCGGTTGCGGCAGCAATGCGGACGGCTTCCCTTACTGACAGTTGCCCACCCTGGTCGAGGCGCTCCTGAAGCGATCGGCCGCGAACGTATTGCATCACCATGAACGACAGGCCCTTGTCTTCCAGGCAGTCGACGTGGTGAATGGTGACGACGTTCTCGTGCGCGACACCGGCGGCCGCACGCGCCTCGCGAATGAACCTGCTGCGGGCCAGATCGTTCTTCGCGTATTGCGGATCGAGCAGCTTGACCGCGACCGTGCGCTGCAGGCAAGCGTCGAAGCCACGGAACACGAGACCCATGCCGCCGCGACCAACGAGTTCGACGATTTGAAAGCGATCGAGTTGGCCAAGGTGCGTCGGATCTTCCGGCGGATCGAGAAAGTCGAAAGTCAGTTCTTTGGTGAGCGGTGCTTCGGTCCGGGTGGCGACGAGATCGTGGACCGGCGTCTCAATCGCTTGCTCGACGCGCTGCACCGCCGGCCAATATGCCGACGTGGCCGCCGGAACTTCCGAGTGCTTAACAGCCCGAGCGACTTGCAGAATCGACGAGCCCCCCGCCGCGATCTGCTCGAGCTTGACCTGGCAACTCGTACAGCCGTCGAGATGGGCGACAACTTCTTCCTGGACCGGCTCGGGCAGTGACGTATCGAGAAGGCCGCGGAGAACATCGGGATTCGGGCACGTTTGCGTCATTGCTCGCTCAACTGACTGATTTCTTCCTTCAAACGGGCTAGCACACGACTCTTGGCAACGTACACCGCGCCCGGCGACAACCCCAGCCCTTTGCCGACATCCTGGGCATTCCGACCGTCCACCGCCGTTTGCCAGAACGCCTGCCAAGTCGATGGCTGGAACTCTTGTTGGACGCGATCGGCCGCCCAGGCGAATGCCTTGCGCTCGTATTCGCGATCCCAGTCCTCGTCGTCACCGCCGGGACCGGGCTGTTCCTCCAACCGGCGATGCGTGTTCGAGTCGCCGCTGCCACGGGCGTGCCGGGCACGCGCTTCCAAAAAGTTGAAAACCTTGTTCCGTGTAATCGCATACAACCAGCCGCGAAACGTGCCGCGCCGCGAATCGTAGTCGAGCCGCCCAACGGCGCCCGCGACCGAGCGAAGAACCTCTTGCATGAGGTCCGCAGCGTCCGCATCCTGCAAACCACGCTTGCGGGCGAAGCCGTAAATCACGGATGCATACAGGCGCAGGAATTCTTTCCACGCGTCGGCATCATTCGGATCGCGGAGCCGAACCAGCAAACTGGCTCGGGTCAATGGGGGCGCTGTCATGTCTTCGCGTCCTGACAGGATTACAGTTCGCTCCGGCAAAACCTTTCAGCCGCCGGGTAGCGGGGCCGGACGATCGCCCAAGAGAGTCACAATCTGATCTGTCGGGAAGTTGGAGGCGCGTCGTCCGAATTGGGTTCAGAATCGTTCACTGGGGTCTTTATACGCGGACGAATATCCTGACACCGACTGGAATTAGGGAAGGGAGCGTGCCCGTGGACGGCCCAGTCGTGTTATGTGGTCTCGGCCGCGTCGGCTGGCGCATCCTCGAATGTTTGCGCTCAGCAGGTGTTGCGGTCGTGGCGATTGACAAGGCGGTGGACCCGGCCGATCCGCGACTGGCCGGCATCCGGTTCATTTGCGGCGATTGCCGAAAAGATGAGGTCTTAACTCAAGCCGGCGTCGCAAGTGCGCGTGGTGTAATCGTCGCCACCAGCGATGACCTGGGCAATATTTCGTGCGCCCTGATGGTCCGTCGCTTGGCGCCGCGTGTTCGCATCGTGCTCCGGATGTTCAATCAGAACCTCGTGACTCGACTCGGCAAGGCGGTGCCGAACGTCACGGCCCTCAGCGTCTCAGCTCTTGCCGCACCGTTGTTGGCAATGACCGCTGTGATGGGCGGAGTCCTCGCGGCATTCACGGTCGGCGACGAGCGGCGGCAAGTCGCCGAGATCGACATCGCGTCGGACTCTAAACTGCTCGGCCGTCCCGTGGCCGGGTTTGATGAACATCATCGCTACCTGGTCATCGCTCACAAACTAAACGCACAAGATTCACGGATTCTTCACGATGTCGATCCGCATGCAACGATGAATGTGGGCGATCGGCTGTATGTCGCCGGCGCTCCGAACGACATCCGCCGGCTGCTCGAACCCGGCTGGGACAACCTGTCCGGCGTGCTGTGGGCTGGCCGACTGCGACGCTTTAGCCGGGTCGCCTATCGCACCTTCGCTGAGATTGAGACGCTCGTGAAGGTGTGTACGATCGCGTTTCTCATTGTGATCCTCGGTGCCGCGGCCACCTACCACTTCGGCCTCGGCCACTCGTGGGCCGAGGGTCTTTACCGTGCCATCAATGTGATCTTCACAGGTTCGGAACTCGGCGGCACCGAGTACGAAGGCTGGGGCAAAGTCTTCGTCAGCCTGCTGAAAATGTTCGGCACGATCACGGTCGCCGCTTTCACGGCCATCTTCACAAATTACCTGCTGCGTGCCCGGCTCGGCGGCGCCTTCGAAGGCCGCCGCATCCCCGATGGCGGCCACGTCCTCGTCATCGGCCTCGGCAACGTCGGCTTCCGCGTCGTCGAGGAACTCGACCGCATGGGCGAACGGGCCGTCGTCGTCGAGCGCAAGACCGACAACTCCTTCGTTCCCAGTTGCCGGCGCAAGGGCGTGCCGGTGCTCATCGGCGATGCGACGCTGCCGGAGACCTTAAAACAGGCGCGCGCCAAGCAGGCCAGGGCGGTCATCGCGTGCACTTCGTCGGACCTCGTGAACCTGGAAGTGGCGCTGGTCGTGGCCGAGTTGAACGACAAACAGCGCGTCGTCGTGCGTCTGGGCGACACTGTGTTGGCGGACACCGCACGCATGACCGCCGGCGTCAGCCTGGCCCTCTCCTTACCCGCATTGGCCGCGCCCGCCTTCGTGGCCGGCCTGTTCGGCGATCGCGTGTTGTCCATCTTCCTGGTCGGCGGTCAGATGTTGGCCGTCGTCGAGGTAACCGTCCAAGCGGACGACACGGCCCTCATCGGCCGTTCCCTGCGTGCGTTGGCCATCGATTACCATCTCGTCCCGGTGGCCGTCGCCGGGGCCGACGGCAAGATCCGCGACGTCGATTCGTCGTATCGACTCACCGCCGGCGATCGCTTGACCGGCGTCGCGGCCATCGCCGACATGGAGCACATTTCGCAACGCGCCGCGATCCCGACAAATTGCGCGGTCGAAGTCGTCTCCTTCCCCTCATGGGCCCGCGAAACACTGGCCTTGCAGGTGCGAACTTTGCGTCAGATCGATGCTGCAGGAGCGGAGGCGATCATGGCGACAACGCCCTTTGTGCTCGCTGAGCGGCAGACGCATGGGCAGGCGGAGGAACTGATTGCGGTGTTGCAACGGGAAAAGATTGAGGGGCGGATAGTGCCGACTGGTGAGGCAATTTGATGGATGTGTGCTGGACATCATTTCCGTTTTCAGTTTGTAGCGCCTGCATCGGCAACAGACTCGCCCGTTGCCATGTCGGGTGATTCGGGTAAGGTGCGAGTCGCTGCCTTTTGCCGACGGAACTGGTTGAGATAGATGGCGATCACCAGGCAAATCAAACCGATACCTGTTTCCAAGAGTGGCCCGTACAGAGGATTATTGCGGATCGATTTGCGAAGTCTGTGTCCCTGGCCGAGACCTTGGTAGGGCGGTTCCGGGTCCCATGCTTTCAACAGCCCGCGATGCACAAGCTTGTTCGGACGAAGCCGAGGGT
>DATANR010000111.1:0-2124 GCA_036266155.1 Gemmataceae bacterium
CAGCCGCCCGATGATGACAAAATCGGGCGGCTGACGCCGCTCCGCTCGCCAAGACTACTTCTCAAACCCCTTCAACCATGCCTGTGCCACTGGCAGAAACACGGCCGGATCGAACTTCTCGATGCGTTCGAGGCGCGTCCTCAACCGCGTGCCAGCGACCGGTTCGCGTTTTTCGCCGCGGACATGGAACGCCGTGATCTGATCTAGTTCAGTCTCCAATTTGTTGTCGCCACCCGATCGAGGCCGCAAGGTCGACTGCAGCACGGCGAGGCCCCAGACAGTTTGTTGGGCCGTGTCGTGATCGATGTACAGCCCATCCGGGCCGGGCTTGCCATCCGAATTCCGAATGCGGTCGGCGAGCAGTCGGTACAGCGCTTCGTATTGCGCTTGGTCGTAAACAAGAGGGGCCAGTTCGTCTTTCAGAGCCCGGCATGGACCCACCAATCCGCTCGCTTGTTTCGCAATCTCGTCGAGTTGTCCGAAGGGCTGTGCGTCATACCCCTTGTTCAGAGCAATCAGGCCCTTGCGAATATCGGCGGACGACTTCGTCACCTTCTCGGTGTTCACGCCGGGCGCACTTTGAGCATGTTGCAGAACAGCATGCAACGTCTCGGCCGAACACGGCCGCATCGTCGGCCGGCCGGGCGCCCCGCGGTAGCCGCGCTTCTGCCGCCAGCTTGGGTCCTTCAGATCGTGGTGGCACGCGTAGCAATCGAAATGGGCGAAGTCGAGCAGTTTGCCCGTCTTGGCGGTCGCGGCCGCCTCGTCGGCGAGCAATTGCATCGTGGCCTCGAACGTGGCGACGGTCCCAATGGCCAGCGCCCGCGTTTCGGCTGACTCATTCTTGCGGAAGTGAAAGTTCCTCCATGCTATGTCGGCATCCATGTTGGCAAGTGCCTTGTTCTCGCCGTGCGTCATGTAGTGCCGCGGCGCGTCGTTGGCGAACGTGACGCTCTCGAACGGCGGCAACGGCGGATGGCCGGCCGCGTACATCTCGTGGGTGACGAACTTGCCTTCCGCCTTGTTGCCGACATGGCACGACGCGCACTTCATCGCTCGCGTATACGGGTCGCGAAGATCGACCTGGCGCACATCCCATTTCTCGGCCGGCGTCTTGTCGCGCCAACTTGTCTGGATGTGGCGGCCGATCCATTCATCGGTAACCAATCCGTGACAGGCTTCACAGCTCACACCCGTGGCCGTGTGAAACCGCCCCTCCACATTGCCCGCCAATACCGGCCCGGGCTTGCGGTCGACGGAGTGGCACGTCAAACACTCGGCCGCGGCGTTGACTTGATACCCCGCCGGTCGATGCGGCTTGAGCGTCTCCTGCATCGTCCACGCAAGGTTGCCTTTGCCGTCGGGACCGCCCTTCTCGTTCGGTGTGATGTTCTCGAAGGCGAGGGCATGCAGGTCGCGATCGTGCCAGGTCGGGTACTCCGTGAGCAGCACGAAGTCGGTCCGCTTTTCCTGTGCATAGGCCTTGTACGCCGGCGTATCCGGACCACCGTGGCAGCCGATGCAGTGCAAGGCGCTCAAAGGCTCCGACGCGCCGGCCGGCGCCTTCGGAGCTTGCGCATAACCATCACCGCCAGGAAGCAGGAGCGCAGCAAAGGCGAGCGCTCCACAAGCGGCAATGCCGGCGAGCCAGCGGGTCCGGGTCGGCGTCATGGGTGTTTGGCTCCAGCTTGCAACTGGCGGAACAGTTCGAGCAGACGCTCGGGGTCGGCGCCCTTGGGGCTGTTGTACCCTTTGGGAAACGGCAGGAACCCGCCGATCAATCCGAGCGTCGGCCGCACATTGGCATCGCGGCCGTCCGGATCGACAGCGCCCCACACATAGTAATACGCGGCGGCCCCGAGGTAATGTTGGGTGACGCCATCCCAATCGGCATTGCGGAACCGACGGCCATCGGGCGTGATGGCATGGCGGGCCGCGGCGCCGAAGCGTTCGCGGATTTGGGTCGGCGTATATGGACGCGTCAGCGAATCGCGGTCGGCGGCGGTTTGCAATTCGAGAAGTTTGCTTTCCAAATGCGCAGCCAGATCATTCGCGGTCCGGGCAATAGCGATGCGATCCCGCGGTGATTCCTCCATCAATTGATTGAGCTGGTAAGTCGGAGCC
>DATANR010000112.1:0-11755 GCA_036266155.1 Gemmataceae bacterium
TCGGGATCGAATTAACTCGCTGGGCATCCTGAAAGGATGCGGCCGAGCGGCCGCACGCCTTCAGCGTGCACATGCTCGTTGTGCGCCACATTGCCCAGGGCGCTGCCCTGGGCTGGCCTGCCGAGCCCCTTCGGGGCGAAATGCATGTCAGAATCCTTCACGGCGTTGCCCGAAGGGGTGCCAGAACTCTTCACTCATTCCAGATACTGCGGATCGTACTCGACGCCCGCTGCCGCTAACATCCGTTTCAATTCGTCGATCGGACTCTCTTTTCGGTGGTGTTCGACCTGATTGGCGATGTATCCACGCACGCCGTCGCGTGAATTCGGACTGACCGTGAATGCCGCGTATCCTTCCTGCCATACGAATTGCGGGTTGAGTTGTTGATCGTGAACCCATGCTGTTCCGGCTTTCTTCAATTCACGCACAACGTCAGCAAGCGTATGCGTGGCCCGAAGGCTTACGAGGAGGTGCACGTGATCCTCCACGCCGCCAATGGCTTCCGCGACGCCTTTCAATCCACGTATCGTGCCGCCGAGGTATTCATGCAGGCGGTCACGCCACGCATCGAGAATCCAGGGTTTGCGGTATTTCGTGGAGAACACGATGTGGTAGTGCAGGCTGACGAAGGTCGAACCCATGGGTGACTCCGGTTCAGTCGTTTGTTTGAAGGATTGCCTCCGGGGGATGCCGGCATTCTGACACCCCTCCGGGGTGCAAATTATATCGTGTATCGCGTTCCGGTGGTCGAGCTGACGCTCGACCACCGGCTATTGTCTGTGACCCCTCCGGGGTCTATTTGGGCTCTTCGGCGAATCAGTTTTGGAAGCGTTTCGAGCATCAGGGCTCATACACAATCCGCCCATGCTTCGTCGATCGCGAAATGCGATCCGTCGCGTGCAATCCGGCGAGCACGAATTCCACGCACGACGCCCGCATCGCCTCGCTCTCCGCGGCATTCACTTCAAAGGCCTTTTCCCACGCCTTCGGGACACGCTTGAGCCGGTCGGCATAAACCTTCGACGGCAGCATGTCGCCGACTTCGATCTTGACGCCTTTCGAGAAAATGTCGGAAATCTCGTCGAGGCCGTGCTTGTCGACGTACTCCTCGAAGACGACGCCGATCGCTTCGGCGATGACGGCCTCCAGCACCTGACGCTCCGACATTTGCGACGAGCCCATCATGTCGAGCTCGAGCTTGCCGAGCGCTGACGTCGGCAAATGGCCCAGGTCGCTGATCCGCGGCACGGCCGGCTTCTCGCCCAGCCGAACGCCGCGGTGCCGGGCGCTTGCGACCATCGTGCGGTAGTTCGCGATGCTGAAGCGCGCACTGACACCCGAAGAATGGTCGACGTATTTCGACTTGCGGGCACAGATGCTGATTTGTTCGATGATCTCCTTCATGAATAGCGGCACCGGCACCGGGAACGGGCCGCCCACCTCAATCGTCGACTCCTGCTCCATGATCTCGATGCCGAGTTCGCGTTCGAGCGGATAGTGTGTCTGAATCAAGGAGCCGATGCGATCCTTGAGTTGCGGGATCACCTTGCCCGAGCGGTTGTAGGTCGTCGGGTTCGCGGAGAAGAGCACGAGCACGTCGATGTCGAATTGGATTGGGTAGCCGCGGATTTGCACGTCGCGCTCTTCGAGGATGTTGAACAGGCCGACCTGGATCAGGTCGTCGAGTTCCGGCAGTTCGTTCATCGCAAAGATGCCGCGATGCATCCGCGGAATGAGGCCGAAGTGCAGGGCGTCCTCGGCCGACATGCTGGCGCCCATCGCCAGCTTGGCCGGATCGATCTCGCCAATGACGTCGGCAAACTTGGTGCCGGGCGCCAGGCGTTCGGCATAGCGTTCCTGCCGCGACCACCACTTGATCGGTACGCGCTCGGCCGGCGTGTTGGCGACGAGTTCCTTGCCGGCCCGCGTGATCGGCTTGTATGGATCTTCGTGAACGGCGCTGCCGGGAATGTCGAGGTAGGGCAGTTCTGGATCGAGAAAGCGCACGAGCGCCCGCATCAGCCGCGACTTGGCCTGTCCCTTCTCGCCGAGAAAGAGCATGTCGTGCCCGGCGAGCAGCGCGATGTTGATCTCGGGGATGACCGTGTTCTGGTAGCCGACGATACCGGGGAAGAGGTCTTCGCCGGTTTGCAGTTGCCGCAAGAAGTTAGCGCGGATTTCGTCTTTGACCGATTTCGACTCCCAGCCGGAGTCGCGTAGTTGCTTGAGCGTGGACGGGCGGGATGATGAACTCAACGGACGGACTCCGGTTGCGGATTCGGGGGTGGCAAGGTGATTTTAGGCGGTGGGTCGAGGGTCGGAGGGTCGAGCGGAATGGCGATGAAATGAAACTTTAGCCCTTCGGTAGGAAAGACTGCCAACGTTGCCAGTTTTTTGCACGTTCCTGGCGCCACTTTTTTCGGACCTCATTATGACGCAAAACCCGTCGGACTGGAAGGATCCGTCAATCGTGAATGTCAAAGGGCGCCAACCCCAATAACCCTTGGCGCTCTTCGTGGCGCTCTTTGATTGGCGCTCTTTGATTTTGTCGCCAACGGATCGGGGATCGAACGAGAATAGGAACGTTGTCGCTGACGCTGAAACATGATACAGTCCCCCATACCTCCCGCCAGCACCCCTTCTGGGGCATGAGTCGATGATCTTGCCAGATTCCGCCGGAACAATGTTAACGCGTCGTGGATTCGTCCAGACCGGCTACGCGGCCACGCTGGGGCTGACCCTCGCCGGTGCATCGCCGCGCGCCCGCGCGAACGATCGGCCGGCCAAGGCGAAGTCGGTAATCATCGTCTATTTGACGGGCGCCTGTAGCCATATCGACACCTTCGACATGAAGCCGGACGCACCCGCCGAGATCCGCGGGCAGTTCAAGCCGATCGCCAGTTCCGTGCCGGGCTTGCAGGTATGTGAACATCTGCCGCATTTGGCCAAGCGGATGGATCGCTGTGCTCTCGTGCGCTCATTGGCCCATCGCGAGGACAATCACCTACTTGCCACGCACCAGGTGTTGACCGGCACGGCCATCCCCGGCGGCAAGTTCGACCAGATCGCCTCACGCAACGACTGGCCGTGTTACGCATCGGGACTCGATCACCATCGCCCGCGGACCGATGGCGTGCCGACGGGTGTGACATTGCCGACGTTCTTGATGGAAGGCCCGCTCATTTGGCCGGGCCAACACGCCGGCTTCCTCGGGGCGAAGCACGACCCTTGGCACATCAAAGAAGATCCGAATCGACCCGGCTTCCGCGTCGAAGCATTGCAGAGTGCCGACGGTCCCGGCCGCTTCCAGGGCCGGCACAATCTGCTTGAGGAAATCGCGCGAGCCGGCGGCGGCTCACTCGCTGATCGTTCACCGATGGCGGAGCAGCAGGAGCGGGCATTTACAATTCTCTCGTCGGGCAAGGTCGCCGAAGCCTTCGATCTGAGCCGCGAACCGACCCAGGTCCGCGATCGCTATGGCCGCCATGCCTACGGCCAATCGCTGTTGCTCGCGCGACGACTCGTCGAGGCCGGCGTCTCCGTCGTGCAAGCGAACATGGGCCACGTTCAGACGTGGGATAACCACGGAGCGATCTTCCCGACGCTGAAGGACCGCCTGCTGCCACCCACCGATCGTGGCGTCTCGGCCTTGATTGACGACCTGCAAGTCCGCGGTCTGCTCGACGAGACTTTGGTCGTGATGTTCGGCGAATTCGGCCGCACGCCGAAGGTCAACGCCGGCGCCGGCCGCGACCACTGGGGCCGAGCCTTCTTCGCCTGCTTCTGGGGCGGCGGCGTCACCGGCGGAGCGGTGATCGGCAAGACGGATGCGATTGGCAGCGATCCCGTGACTCCCGCGTATTCACCGATGGACTTCGGCGCGACGATCTATTCCGCCCTGGGCGTCGATCATGGGGCGGAGGTTCGCGACCAATTGAAGAGGCCGGTGGCGCTGAATACGGGCAAGCCAATCGCGGCGATTTACGCATAACGGAACCGCCGTTCCGCGTGTCACAACATGTCATCGACAAAGGCCCGTCGATTGCTCGACAGGCCTTGCGAATTTCACAAATCCATCGCGACTCAAATCGACAACACCCCCGTGCTGTCCCCGAACGTCTTTGTACCACACCCCATCCGCTCGAACATCGCGAGATAGAGGTTCATCAGCGGCGTGTCCTTTGCGAACTTCATGTGGCGGCCGCATTTCACCGAGCCGCCGCCGTGGCCGGCCATGAGGATGGGGAGGTCGTCGTGGTTGTGGCGGTTGCCGTCGCCGATGCCGCTGCCGTAGACGAGCATCACCTGGTCGAGCAGCGTCTTGTCGCCTTCCTTCACCGACTTCAACTTGCCGAGCAAATAGGCCAGCTGCTGAATGTGGAAGTGATTGATCTTCTGGATCTTCTCCTGCTTCTTCTTGTCGCTCTGGTGGTGCGAAATCTCGTGGTGGCCGTCGGGGACACCGATGGTCGGATACGAGCGGTTGCTGCCGTCGTTGGCGAGCGGGAGCGTCACGACCCGCGTCAGGTCGGCCTGGAACGCGAGGACCATCATGTCAGCCATGAGCCGCATGTGTTCCTGAGCGTCTTTCGGGATGCCGGTTGGCGCGGGTCCGGTCGGCTTGAAGCTCGGGGCCGCGTTCTTGACTTCGCCGGCGCGCTGAATGCGTAGTTCCAGCTCGCGAACGGCCGTCAGATACTCTTCCATCTTGCGCTGATCGGCCGCGCCCAAGTCCTTTTCGAGCGCCTTCGCTTCCTCGTTCACGAAGTCGAGGATGCTCTTGTTGGCCCGGTCGCGCTTGTCGCGGCTCTCATTCTTGTCCTTGCTGGAGCCGCTACCGAAGAGGCGCTCGAACACTTGCTTCGGGTCGATCTCCTTGGCGTTCGGCGTGTTGTCGTCGCGCCACGAGAAGTTCGACTGGTAAGCGCAACTATAACCGGAATCGCAGTTTCCGGCCTGGCGGCCGCCCTCGATGCCAATTTCGAGTGAGGAGAATTTTGTCTGGTCGCCAACGTGCTGAGCGATCCACTGGTCAGCCGACTGGCCGATGCGGATGTCCGAGCCGTTAGTCTTGCGCGCCTGTCGGCCGGTGAGGAACGACGCCTGAGCACGGGCATGGTCGCCGGGGCCGTCGCCGTTCGCTTTCGCCTTGTCGAGAGCCAGGCCGCTAAAAACGTTGATGTCGCTCTTGAACGCCTTCAAGGGTTCGAGCGTGGCCGGCAGTTCCCCGAGCGCTCCTTCGGCCTTCGGCGTCCAGTCCTGCATGTGCATGCCGTTCGGCACATAGAGGAAGGCGGCCCGCAACGGCGACAGGGCGTTCGCCGGGGCCGCGGACGCGACAGGCGTCATGATCTCCAGCCACGGCAATGCCACCGCGGCCCCAAGACCTTTGAGAGCGGTCCGACGGTCGATCCGACGACTCATTTGGAACTCCACAATCAACGTGCACGGCCGGAAGGCCGATGGCAGGCTAGGCAAGCAGCAAACAGTCTAGCGACAGTATAACATTTTCCACGATCGCAAGTCGAGCATCATTCCTTCTTTATCATCGTGCTGCCACGACGCTTCTGGAACGCGTCCGACTGCACGACGGCCATCATCATGGCGGAGAAGCGGTCGTCGCCCTTCTTGAGGGCCGCCACCGTATCATCGACCGCGCACCGATCGTAGTACTCTAAACCCCGTCCAAGTGCATAAGTCAGCACCTTTTCGGCGAGGTTTCTGCGGAACAAATCACCTTTCGCGACCAGCACCTTGCGTAACTCGGCCGGTCCGCTGAACTTCGAGCCATCCGGCAATTCGCCCGAGGGATCGATCTTGAATGTGCCGTCGGTTTTCCGCAGGCCGCCGATCGCGTCAAAGTTCTCCAGCCCGAAACCCAGGGGGTCGAGCTTGGCGTGGCAAACGGCGCAGCTTGGGTTCTCGCGATGCTTCTCCATCCGCTGGCGCAGCGAGCCAGTCAACGCGGCCTTGGAATCTTCATCCAACACGGGCACGTCCGGCGGCGGCGGGGGAGGGGGCGTGCCAAGGATGTTCTCGAGGATCCACTTTCCACGCTTTACGGGGCTCGTCCGTGTCGGGTTCGACGTCACGGTCAAGATGCTGCCGTGCGTCAGGATGCCGCCTCGTGAACGGTCGGCGAGCGTGACCTTTTTGAATGTGCCCTCGAAGTATCCGGGTATGCCGTAGTGCCGGGCGAGCCGATCGTTCACGAAGGTGTAATCCGAATCGAGGAACTCGAGGATGCTGCGGTCTTCGCGCATCACGTAGTCAAAGTACAACTCAGTTTCGCGGACCATCGCGGCTCGAAGCGCCGGATCGAAGTTACGGAACGTATTCTTGTCCGGGGTCACGGTCGCCAGCGAGCGTAACATGAGCCACTGGCCGGCGAAGTTTTCAACGAGCGACGCCGACTTCGGATCCTTCAACATGCGGCGAACTTGCGCTTCCAGAACGCCGGGATTCCGTAGCTGATTTGTTTCCGCCAGCTTGAACAACTCGTCGTCCGGCATCGATGACCAGAGGAAGTACGAGAGGCGTGTTGCCAGCTCGAACTGGCTGATCGGATGAATGGCCTCCGGGTTGTTCGGCTCCGCGTCGCGCTCGATGCGGAACAGGAACTGCGGCGACACGAGCACTGCCTTCAACGCATGCTTGACGGCCGCTTCGAATGCGTCGCCCGGGCCGTCGGCGAATTTGAAGAGTTTGACTAGCCGATCGACTTCTTCGGTCTTGGCCGGCCGGCGATAGGCCTTCGTGGCGAATGCGTGAAGAACTTTGCGAGCAGCCGCTTCACGATCGGCGGCGCCGGTCGGTGCCGCGATGAAGATGCGGCGGTGCGACGCCTGCGCCGGCTTGGGTACCGGGTTGTACGGCCCGTCGATCTCCATCACGATCAGCGAGAGGCTGCGCGACTTCTTCTTGTCCGGGTCCGTCTTGTCCTCGAATTGGTTCTTGAACGCGAAGATGACGTCGTGACGGCCCGTCGTGACCTTGCTGCGTGCCTCGTACGACTTCGGCTTCGCTTCCAGCGCATCGACGTCGTGTTCTTGAATCAGCTTCTTGTCGAGTTCGATGCTCAGCTTCGGCAACTCCTTGCCAACCTGCTCGCCATACACGCGGGCCCGGAAAATGTACTCGCCCTCGTGGACAAAGTCGTAGGAGACGATGGCCGCTCCGTTTTGATTCAGATAGATGCGGTTGTTCTGCTTCGAGAGCGGCCCGAGCGTGGTCCGCACGTTTTGCGGCCGAAACGAATCCTTCACGACCGCGATCGGTTTCGGCACCTGGATCGCTTTGTCCAGCACCGCCTCGGCCGCCGTCAGATATTTTTCGAGCAAGATCGGCGGCATCGACAACACGTCGCCGATGTTGTCGAAGCCATAGCCGACGTCGTCGGACGGGAAGTTGTCGGCTGGCTTGAAGTCGACGCCGACCAAATCGCGGATGGTGTTGTTGTACTCGTTGCGATTGAGCCGTCGGATCGTCGGCCGGCCGGGATCGCGAGCCAGGCCGCAATCGACCTTGATGGCAACCGTGTCGATCCACGCGAGGATCGCCTTGCGTTGTTCGTCGGTCGGCTGCGGCTTGCCCTTGGGCGGCATCTGCTTGTTGGTGACCATCTCCTTGACGGTCTCCCATAAGTCGCGGGCCTTGCGCGCGTCGGCCGTCGATTTGAACGGCTCGAGGCTCAATCCGGCGGAGACCTTCTTGTCGTTGTGGCAACTGATGCAGAATTGAGTGAAGATCGGGCGGACCGTTTCGGCGAAGACATCTTTGGCCGGCACCTTGGGTTGCAGCGAGGCCTTTGGTTCTGGCGGCGCGGCGGCCAATTCGACGTGTGGCAACGGGCGGGCAGCGAACCAGACGACCGCAATGGTCATGGCAATGGGCAAAGCGGCAATGATGGCGCGGCGAGCCCGCGTCATAAGGAACTCCGACATTGAGGATAGCCAATCAAAATCGGGACCGGCGTTTGAGTATCTCTCGGTAACAGTCGATTCAGATTCTTCCGCATATGGCGGTCGTCGCTATTGCTTTTCCAGCACCTTCTTCACCGCCTTCTTCGCCTCGTCGCGGACGCTCAATTGAACATCGGTGACCGCTCGATTCAGAGCCGGTAACGCATCCTTCGCCGCGGGTCCAAGGCCGCCGAGTTCTTGTACCAGTGCCAAGCGCACGTCGCCTTCCTTCTCAATGATCAACTGATCGGCCATGTCTTTAACATAGGCCCGCAAGCCGTCGCCGAGGCAGGTGCCCAGGGCATGCACGGCAAAGATGCGCACGCTCTTGTCCGCATCCTTCTTCATCGCTTCGACCATGGCCGGGATGGCAACGAGCACGTCGTCGCCGCGCATCTTGCTCAGAGCCAAGGCGGCTTGCTGGCGGACCTCTTCGGATTTGTCTTCACGGAGAGCCTTGGCCAGCGCCGGGATCGCTGTCTTGGCGTCCAGTCCGAGGAGCGAGCAGGCACGTGCGGCTTCCTTGCGGACGTTGGCGTCGGCGTCGCCGGCCAGCGCGTTAACCAAGTCAGGCACGGCAGCCGATGCCTCCGGGCCGATCCTTCCCAAAGCAAATGCGGCCGCGAGCCGCGGGCCCGCATCCGCGTCCTTGAGCAACAGCACCAACTTCGGAATAGAGCCCTTGGCTTCGTCGCCGATGCGACCGAGGCCTTCCGCGACGGCCGCACGCACTGTGGGCTCCGGGTCCTTCAGAGCTTCGACCATGACATTGATCACGGTCTTGGCGTTGGGGCCCATTTGCCCGAGGACCGCGGCGGCTGCGGCACGCTGGTTCGGCAACTTATCGCCCTTCATCACGTCCGCGACGAAAGCGACGAGCTTCCTTTGATAGTCGTCCTGCCGAATCTCCTTCACGATCTCCATGGCATGCGTGCGAACATCATCCGAAGAATCGTTTACCAAGACCTTGCCGAGAACCTCCAGGGTTCCCGACTGGTTCTTCGGGTTCTGAAGGACCACAACGCCGACCCCGTCGATTGCCTTGAGACGAACGAGACTGGCCTTGTCGCCCAGAGCATCGCGGATGGCGTCCTCACTGGCCTGGTCGCGCATGGGCATTACAGTCAACGCGACCACGGCCCCGGCCCGCTGGCGTGCACTCGGGTCCTCTGCCAGAACCTTGAGCCATTCCTTCCGCGTTTTGCCGGCGAACGGGTCTTCCGCGTCAATCGCGGGAACAAGGCAGCCGAGAGCCAGCAGCGCGAGCGGTAGAACGCGGAACATAGCAAGTGTCTCAAGGAGGGCAGCTCAGCATCATTATGACGCACGAGCGCGCCCGGTCAAACGCATTCCGGCCGGTTATGCCAGCGGATGCCGGCGATTCTTCATGGGCAGTTCGACCGGCCGGTCCAGTTTGTGTGACTCGTAGACCGCCAGAATCATCTCAAGCGCGGCCCGGCCGTCATGCAAGCTTCCAAGCGGTTGCCGATCGTTCTCGATGGCCGCGATCAAATCGGCTGCGATCAACCGGTTACCAAGGTCCATGCCCGTGTCCTTCAACGGTTCCGGCTCCCCGACGCCGGCACTTGTTATCGGTTGCCACATGGTTTTTGGTCCCGGTTGCCACGACGGATCGTCGAGCCAGGCGACGGGCGGCAGCGACCCCGTTCCCATGCCGATGACGCCCTTCGACCCAAAGATCTGGAGCGCATAGCGCTTGCCGACGCCATCCTTGGCCTTAAACGTTCCGAACGTGCCGGTCACGCCGTTGTCGAAGCCATAGGTCGCGGCAATGTGGTCGCCCTGAATCGGTCCTATGCCCTCGGCGCCGGCACGCACATCGCCCTGCAGCGCCTTCTTGCCGTCCTGCCAAATGCGTGCGAAACACCACCGGGCATCGCCGACAAACAGCCGCATCAAGTCGAAAATGTGCGTGCCCAGGACCATGAGGTCCTGGCCGCCACCGCGTGCGTCTTCCTTGCCGCGACTGCGGATCTCCAATATTTCGCCGAGCTTGCCCGACGCGATCAAGTCCTTGACCACCTTGATTCGCGGACTGTACCGCGTCTGATGCGCGATCGCGCACTTCACATGATGCTTGTCGCAAGCGGCAACCATCTCGTCGACTTCTTGCAACGTCCGCGCGGCCGGCTTTTCCAGAAAAATGCTCGCGCCAGCCTCGGCACAGGCTATCACCATTTCGCGGTGCAGGTCGACATAGCGGTCCGCCACAGACACGATGGTCGGCTTCTCCTTCGCAAGCATCTCCTTGTAGTCGGAATAGGCTTTCGGCGTTTTCAACCGGGCTTGCGCAGCCGTGCGTCCTTTCTCATCCTCGTCGGCGACGGCCACGATCTCGGCACGCTCCTGGTTGAGCCAGACGGTGTCGAGGCCGTGCCCGTAGTTGCCCTTGCCCGTGCGACCAATGACGGCCACGCGATACGCTTTCATGTGCACGCTCCTGGGGAGGCCGTATCATCGCGCGCGACCCGCCGCGATGCAATTCCCGATTCCGACGTTGAACAGACTGGGCCGGGCCACGACAATTGCAGAATCACCCCGAGACGGTCATGAATACGAAGCTCTTCAATCTGGCTCTGATGGTCATGTGGCTGGCGCTCTGCCTCGGCCTCCTGACACGCGAATGGTGGATGCCGGACGCGATGAGGGAACGCGTAACCGGCCCCAATACGCCGATCGTCATTGGCGTGGCCGGGCTCCTCGCGCTTTGGAACTTCATGCGTTTCTTCATCGCGTACCGATTTAGTGCGGCACCCGGACCGTCGAAAGAAGTAGAAGAGTACCGTCGGCGCATTCGCGCCCTGTCGGGTCAAGATCCGAAGGTGACCGATCCGCAACTCAACTTTGACGACGCCCCGCCAGATGCGCCGCCGCGAAATGGCCATGAGTGAACCCGCCGTGCCCGGCATCTTTCTGACGGCCGAGTGGCGTCACTTGCTCATGGTGAACTACGTCGTCGACGCGACGGTTCTAGCTCCGCTGGTTCCCCCCGGAACCGAACTCGATTTGTGGCAGGGCCGAGCGTATGTCTCCGTCGTCGGCTTTCGCTTTCTGCGAACAAAGGTGCTCGGCGTGCTCGTGCCTTTTCACCGCAATTTCGATGAAGTCAACCTGCGCTTCTACGTTCGCCGCAAGGTCGAGGGCGAATGGCGCAAGGGCGTCGCGTTCGTGAAGGAGATTGTCCCAAAGCGGGCCATCGCGTTTGTCGCTCGGACTCTTTACAACGAAAACTACGTGCGCATGCCCATGCGCTCGCATGTCGCCGTTCCGGGTGAAGTGCGCTACGAATGGCAACACTCGGGTGAATGGGAAGGCGTGTCAGCGAGCGTGATCGGCGATGGCTTTATGCCCGATCCTGCCGGCGAAGAAACATTCATTACCGAGCACTACTGGGGCTATGCCGGCCAGAAAGATGGCTCGACAGTGGAGTATGGCGTCGAGCATGTGCCATGGCGCGTGTGGCAGTGCGTGGCGCCGAAGCTGACGTGCCGTGTCGACCGGCTTTACGGCGAGCGGTTCGCCTCCTACTTGGTTGGTCCACCAGTATCGGCGTTTGTGGCCGATGGGTCGCCGGTTATCGTCCGCCGCGGCGGTCGGCTCTGTCGATAACTACATAGGTCGCATGGGACACATCCGTCACATAGGACCGCTGGATTTCACCGCCGCAATCCGAGAACAAAAGAAAGGTACTTCGTGCGCGTCCTTCACTTCGATTGCTTCAGCGGCATCAGCGGCGACATGACGCTGGCCGCTCTGTTCGACGCCGGCGTCGA
>DATANR010000113.1:0-2807 GCA_036266155.1 Gemmataceae bacterium
CGATAACGTCAGCATCGGGCGGCTGACGCCGCTCCGCTCGCTGGGGAGATTGAGGGTGTGGCAAATCGTCCCCGCCAGGTGTTCCGGGCCAACCGGTGTGTCCTTGGGCTCGCCGCCGAGCCGATCGCTTGAGCCGATGACAGTCCCCCCACGCACGCCGGCGCCGGCGAGCAGCATCGTCCATACGCCGGCCCAATGGTCGCGGCCGCCTTCGCGATTGCGGTAGGGAGTGCGCCCGAACTCGCCCGTCGCGACGACGAGCGTGTTGGACAGGAGGCCGCGCTGCCGCAGGTCTTCGAGGAGCGCCGTGTAGGCCAGGTCGAATGTAGTGCCAATCCCGCGGTAGTCCGCTAGCTCGCTGCGCAGCGATCCACCAGCCGCGTGGCAGTCCCATGTGATGGTGTCGTAGACCGTTTGGAACATGTTGACGGTCACAAATCGCGAACCGCGTTCAACGAGCCGGGCAGCCCGCAAGCAGTTGTCGCCGAACTCGGTGTCGCCATAGCGCTCGCGCATGGGATCGTCATCAACGCCGAACGGCACGGCCACCGGTTCATGCTGCACGCCGAGGTTGCCGGCCGTCTGGCCGTGACCGACGTTGACGCCGGTGAAGCCGATTGGCCCAGGTAGCAGCACGTTGAGCGGAAAACCGCGCTGGCGGCTCGCGAAAGAAAGCTGTGCACCGAAGTGCGGCGCCTCGCGGCCATTTTCCGCAAGCCGTCCGGTCTGGAGGAGCTGGTGGCCGGTTTCGTGGATCGGCGCTTCGGTGTGGTGCATCGACCGAACGATCGCGAACTGGTCGGCCAGCACCGCCATCTTCGGGAACAGCTCCGTGAACTGCGCGCCGGCAATCCGCGTCGAGATCGGTCGATACTGGCTGCGTACATCACTTGGTGCATCGGGCTTCGGGTCCCAGGTGTCGAGTTGACTTGGCCCGCCGACGAGCATTAGGAAAATGCAGTTCACGTCCTTGGAGTTGGCGGCGAGCACTGGCCCCGTGGCGAGCCCCGCGGCGGTGATGGCGGATGTGCGCAAAAAATCGCGGCGTGTGACCGACATGCACGACCTCCCTGTGGGAGCGCTTATCGTAATCGACTTGGCGGTGGATGCAACGACAAAGAAGACGAAGTTAGAGTTCGACGAGCCAGCCCTGATTGGGCGCCAGAAATGCCTGCACCTTCTCCATCCGCTCCGGGTTCAGGATCATCGGCCGACGCCGGCCGGGCAGCCATTGCACTTCGTAAAGCTCGGAGCAGCCGCTGGTGAACTCAAGGGTACCGACAGTTCGTCCATCTGACAAATCGACGATGGCGACGCCGCACGTCAATTCGGGGAATCGATTCTGAATCGGCAACCCCGCGAGCACACCGCTCGGCCGCAGTTTCGACAAGCCGACGACCGCAAATCCGTCGACAAAGCAAAGTCCACGCAGGAAGCCGGGCAGGATGGCGATCACCGTATATCCCGGCCGCGGCGGATCGCAGACGCACAACTCGCCTGCGCCCGAATTGAGAAACCAGAGCCGCCCATCATGCCAGCGCGGCGAGTGCGGCATCGCGAGCGTATGCAATACGACCGCACTCTTGGCGACGTCGACGATCACGCCGCCGTGTGTCTTCACGGGTCGCCAGCCTTGGGCCGTATCGGTTGCCGCTAGTGCGGTCACATATCGGGGCGATCCATCGACGAGGGCCAGGCCATTCAAATGGCAGCGATCCTCCGGCGCCAACTCCGATACGAACGGCGGCCGCCACTTTGGGATAAACGATTGATTCGGCCCCGGCTGAGCCAGGCAGGAGAAACGCGTGTTGACCATCCAAAGGTCGTCGCCAGCGAACACGAGGTCGTGAGCGTCGATTTGGCCTGTGAAATAGGCCTGACGCGGCAGATAGCAGGAGTCATACTGTCCGGCCGCGAGGTCCGCTTGACCCTCTGGCCCAGTCTCGGAGTACGCTCGGCCAATGTCAGGCGCATCATTGAGAAGCCAGATTTGGTCCTTGAGCGCCAGCGCCATCCGGTTGCCATCGACGGCCATGCCCATCGGCCGATTGAATTGGCGAAAGAGAGCATTGACGCCGTCGGCATATCCGACCAGCGCGACTTTGTTTGCTTGATAAGTGGTGATCGCAAACGATCCATCGTGGCCGGCCAGCCAGTCCGCGAAGTCACCAGCGACGCCGCAGGCGATCGGATCAGGTTCGGGCGTGGTTGGTTCGCTCACAATGCTATCGGGGTAGAGTCACCGTTGGTTCCGGGCGCTACGAAACGTCGCGGCCAATGTATTTCTTACATACACACACATCCTGTTTCCGTTTCAACGAGTTAGCGCAAGATGAAATGCAACCCATCCGAGATGCCGACGTCGTTCGAGTCGTGCAGCACAAGTCTTGGCTGCTGGAGAACTTGCATTGTCCTTCGAACTCTGGCCACGGCCACGGTTGCAATCCGGTCGAGTCGGCGACGCGCAACCGAATTGGTCGACCTGCCAGTTCCAGAAACGCAATCGATCGCGCGGTTGTCCATGTTTTTGTCAACGTGCACAGAGCGGATGACCAAGATGGTAGGCCCGTCCGGCGATTCGAACAACTTGCGGCAGTGTGGCGGGCGCATCGCGCGATTCAAGAACATCCAGACGAAGGCGACGGGGCAAGCGATTCATGACGATCGCCCAAGAGGGTGGATTGCGAGTAAGCAAAGTATATTCGGCTGAAGATCGGATTGCCAATCCGCGAATTGACCGGCCGACTTGGATGAGAATTCTTGGAATTGCAAAGCGAGCGGAGCGGCGTCAGCCGCCCGATAATGTG
>DATANR010000114.1:0-27098 GCA_036266155.1 Gemmataceae bacterium
ACACCAAGCCGATGATCATCCGCCGCACCAATCGCTGGCTGCGGCGCAACGAGCTGGCGCGGTACTATCACCATCGCGCGCGTAACGCCATACCACCATTGAAGAACGAACAGCGACGGTAGCTAGACAGTAGAACTACGATTTCTCTGTCAGATTGCTTCAGGTCCGCGTTCGCCGGTGCGGATGCGCAACACATCTTCAAGCGGCAGGATGAAAATCTTGCCGTCGCCGATGCGGCCTTCGGGGCCGGTTCGCCCAGCAGCCAGGATTGCGTTGACTGTCGGTTCGACGAAATCTTCGTTCACGGCAATTTGAAGCTGCACTTTGCGGACAAGATTGACCGCCAGCTCGTGCCCGCGGAACGCTTCGGATTGGCCCTTCTGTCTACCAAAGCCATAGACATCGACGACCGTGAGTCGAAACACCTCGACGGCATTCAGCGCTTCCTTGACGGCCTCGAGTTTTGCGGGTTGGATGATGGCGAGGATGAGCTTCATAAGGTTTGTCGATTTGAAAAGAAGAAAGGCCCGCCGAGATTGGCGGGCCTTTTGGCATTCCGTTCGCTCTTTATCCAACTCAGTCGAGCAACAAGCTTGGCTCCCAGCCGACGCGCTCAGCGCTTGCTCGCAGTTTTTCCAGAGCTCGGTTCTGGATCTGGCGGACGCGCTCTTTGCTAATTCGCAACAGATGGCCGATCTGCCGCAGGCTGTGGGTGCCGCTGCCGGTAAGACCGAACCTCAGGTCGAGGACCTTCTTCTCCCGCGGGCGAAGATTGTCCATCAGGAACCCGAGAGCTTCCTGACGTTCATTGTTCGTCTGCGTCGTGGTGCTGGTATTGTCCGGCATGGCCTCCGTCAACTTGAAATCGCTGTCGTCATCGAGGACGGCGTTCAGGCTCACGGGGGTCCGCGTGGCGGTCTGCAAGTGCGTCAGATGCTCGAGCGACGAGCCCGTGCGCGAGGCCAATTCTTGCGGGCTCGGCAGGTGCTTGCCGCCGTGCGCCAGAGCTTCGGATTCCTGTTGCAGAAGGCCGAGTTCTTGCAAGTGGTGCGGACTGAGGCTGACCAGGTGGCTCTGACGAGCAACCGCGATCTGCAACGTCTGCCGAATCCACCAGGTCGCATAGGTTGCGAGCCGGGTGCCGTGCGATACGTCGAAGCGATCGATGGCCTGCATCAAACCGCAGACGGCTTCTTGCAGGAGGTCCGAATAACTCAGAGCGTGATGGCGGAACCGCTTGGCAACGTGGGCGGCGAGGCGGATGTTCGCCGAGGCCAGCCGATGTTTGAAGTGGACGTACTTGTCGTGAATGCGGCGGATCGCGGTCGATTCGCGACAGGCGTCCTCATTGCAGAACTCACGAATGAACTGGGCCATCGGCCAGGGTTCAAACGGAGGGCGGTTGGCCCGCAGCAGCGGGAACTGCCGCAGCAGCAGGCGAACGAGTTCGCTCTTGCAATCCCAGAAGCTGGAAAGCAGTTCTCGTTCTTCCTCGGGTGTCAGGAGGTCAGACGAGAACGTGGTGAGGGCAGGGGTGTCAGTCAAGGTTTCACCTGCGACCGACGACCGCTTCTTCCTCGCGGACTTCATTTTGGTAATCCTTCCCCTTGGGGAATCGAACGACCCGGTGTGGCAACACAAAAGAGGGAGGATGGATGCCACATGCCGGCCAAAAGTGGCTGGCGAGTGCAAATGCATCCCGAACCCGGCGCCTCCGCGGCCCGGGCCGACGCAACACCTCCTTGTGTTGATTGGCGGCCAGCATTCCCTGCTGACCCTGAGCCATTCACTCCCCAGCAAAGACAACTGATTGTAATAAGGACGACCGAGGCTCGCAAGCCTCCACTTCGAAATTTGGCCGGAAATTCCGCCTTTTCTCTCGAAGTCGCCCAGTCGATAAGGACGGAATAACCGTAATCCCTTACCCGGTGGGTAGTTCCACAGACAAAACATTATACCCAGACTGGCAAGACTTGCCGCGCGCTCAAAGCGGCTCATCTGCGTCTGATTTCACCCCGAAGCCGTGCGGTCCGACCGACGCGCAATTGGGGAATAACCCCTATCGTCCTCTCGGGTTTCGATTTGCAGTCTTTTTCCAAAGACTCGGCCTCGGCAGGAAAAGTGAGTTATGCTCTCGGTAACGGTTGCTGCGCCTGTCTGGGTTCTTCGTACCGATCCCGGTGCCGCCGCGGACGCGAGTGACAAGCGTGGGTCGATTTAAGTGTTCCGTTCTGTTCGTCGACGACGAGCCGGCGCTGGCCCAGCTCGCTCGCGGCCTCTTGCACCCTGATTATGACCTGCGTTGCGCTGAAAGTGCCGAGGAGGCGCAACTTCAGCTCGCCCGCTCGGAAATCGACATTGTCATTTCCGATCAGCAACTGCCTGGCCTTCAAGGCATTCCGTTCCTCGAATGGTGCCGCGAGCATTCGCCGCGAACCGTCCGCATCTTGATGACCGGCGTCTACAGTCTCGACGAAGCGGTTGAGGCTATCAATTCCGGTCTGGCGCAGCGGTTCCTGTTCAAACCCTGGCGCCCGGAACAGCTGGTCGCTCTGGTTCGTCAAGCCGCTCGGACGTTCCTCCTGGAACGGAGCCACGAAAACCTTCTCGATGAGTTGCGCAAGCTCAATCTCGAACTGGAAGAACGCGTTGCGGATCGCACGCGTGAACTGGAACATACCAATCGGCAGCTGGAGCAACGCAATACGATGCTCCAGAAGATGGCACTCACCGACGCTCTGACCGGTCTGCCTAATCGTCGCGCGATGGACCGGCTCGCCAAGACCGAGGTTCTGCGCCGCGCTCGCACTCCAGCCCCGCTGGCCGTCGCCCTAGTCGATGCGGACAACTTCAAGTCGATCAATACGCGCTTCCTGCTGCCGGGCGGCGACCACGTGCTTGTGTGGCTCGGTCAGGTGCTGGTCAACGCCGTCCGGACCATCGACACTGTTGGCCGGGTTGGCGGCGAGGAGTTCATGGTGGTTGCGCCCGAGACCAGTTTCGACGGCGCAACGACGCTGGCCGAGCGCATCCGTCGTGCCGTGGAAATGGGCGAGACGAATTTCAACAACGAGGCGATCCGTCTAACGTGCAGCGTTGGAATGGTCGTCGCGGAAACGGACACGCTCGTCGGCTTCGATCAGATGCGTCATGCGGCCTCGGCCGCCCTCGGCGAGGCCAAGGAGAACGGCCGCAATCGTTGTGTCGTTCGTCAACTCACAACGCTCGACGGCCCATCGTCTTTTTGATTCAGACCGGGGAATATGCAGCGGGCTCGGGGATCATGTCTCCGCGCCCGCTTCGTTTCTCAGGTTCAAGATGTACGGTTTTCTTGCCGATTTGATGGTCGCCATCCACGTCGGCTACGTCGCCTATGTGGTCCTCGGCCAACTCGCGACCTGGATGGGTTGGGCGCTCGGCCGACGATTCGTGCGCAACTTTTGGTTCCGGTCAACGCACCTGCTCGCGATCGCGGTAGTCGCGATTGAACAGGCATTCGCCATTCGTTGCCCGCTGACGGTCTGGGAAGAATCCTTCCGCGTAAAGGCCGGCCAGCCCGTCAGCGGCGAAACGTTTCTGGGGCGATTGATGCATTCGCTCCTTTTCCACGATTTCCAGCCGTGGGTATTCGCGGCCATCTACTACACGACTCTTGCGGTTGTAGCGCTTACCCTGTTTCTCTGTCCGCCGCGCTGGCCGTGTCGCGGAAAGTCCGCGATGAAGCCGTCGGTGACCGTGACGGCTTCACTCTGACAGCAACACAAGTCACTTGTCATTGTGTTCGCGCAGCCAGCGCGAGCCGCGTTCGGCTGCCACCCCCGCGTCGGGATGGCGATGCACGCGGAGGTGGGACACCAGTTGCCAGCCGGCACGCTCCTCGTCGCTTTTGCCGTCGTAGGCCTTGCGCGTAAAGTTCATGGCCTTCGCGTTGGAGCGATTTATGTCGGCAAAGCGGGCCACGCCTTCCTCAAAGGTGATCCGATTCTCGGCCACATCGTTGGCAATCTCAATACGGACCAACGTGCGATGAGCCGTGATCTCGCTTTCGCGGTCAAGTTCGCGCGACTCCGCTTCGCGCCTGGACAGCCCAAATTGCAAGTCTGGATAATTCCAAAAATCCACGCCCGTGTCCTCGGCAAGCGAGGGATAGGCCGTCAATGCGGCAGCAACGAACAGGACAGCGGCAAGCGCAGAGCGCAGCTTCATTTTCATGGCGATTAGCCTCCTTCAGAGCAGTTCAATCTCAAGAATCGCCGGGGGAGGGAACCGGCTGGCCTGGAATGGCCACGATGGCCATTTTGGGGGTAGGAGAATCAGTTCCGATGACGCTCGGATGAAACTTGGGCGAAAGTGTGCTCGAAGCGTCGATTCATGGGAGCCTGATCCGGTGGTTTAAGGGCCACGCCGTGGTGACGACGTCAGAAGTATGCAGAGCGAGTAGCATGCCACGCAACATTCAGATCGTGTGAATGTCGCGCAACAGATTGAAATGAAATAGTTTGCGTCGATGCGTGTCGAAACGAATTTCTAATGATGGAGGCATCGCTGCCAATCGTTTCGGCACGAACTGCATTCGAGATTGGGTGGGCGATGACCAATAGATTATCGCACGATTGGAGCATTGCCGTGATCGGCGCTCGCCGGAAGTAGAGTTGCCGCCTCGGCCTCAATGCGCGACAGCATCGCTTGAAAACGTTCCGCTTCATAACGCGCTTGGTTTCGCGCAAACGACAACGCTTGTGCGATGGCCCGCTGATGTTTCGAGCCGCTCGAAGTCGGATCGAATTCCTCTTCTTGAACGCCGATCAATGACTCAAATCGAGCGACAGCTTCTTCAAACGTAATCCGGCCGCTGAGGAGGTCGTCCGTGCATTCCAGCTTGATCGCGAGGCGATGCTGGCATTCTTCATCGGCTGCCGTTGGTTGAGAAACTGGCTCATTTGTGATCGCGGCACTCTTGGCGGTTCGCTCCTGATCGTGCACATAGACCCGCGACAGGAGAAAACTGCCGGCGACAACAACGAGAGCAGGGGCAGCGCCGATCAAGACGCGCGGAGAGATAATCACTCGGAAAAGCTCCAGAGTGGATGCGTGTATGCACCCGTTTTGAGGTCCCGCTCGGGCGGGCCAGGTGGTGGGACGGCAATCGGCTGTGCGACAGGTTCCGGCGGCGGCGAAACCAGATTCGGCGGGCAACAGAACTTTAGAGCGTGTGCACGGGCGAACGGTTCCAAGAAAGTTTTGAAAACGAAGTGGGGCGGCCAGGAGATTCTGGCCACCCCAAATTACTTTGTTCCAACCTCATTACGATCGCTTCTTGCCTTGAATCTCGTCGGCCAAGTCGCTCGCGTCGTAAACCTTGCGCAATGCTTCGACGATCGCTCGCGAGTCAACGCTTACCGCACGCGACACGACATCTTCGAACAGGAAGTCGAGTACGAGCGATTGAATGTTGCCGTCGAAGATCAAGCCGACAACTTCGCCTTCCTTGTTCACGACCGGGCTGCCGGAGTTGCCACCGATGATGTCGGCCGTGCACACGAAATTGAACGGCGTGCTCAGGTCCAATTTCGACTTGCGTTCTTCCCAGCGGGCCGACAGATCGAACGGCACCTTGTTGTCGTGCTCCTTAGAGCGTTGGTAGAGCCCGGCCATCGTCGTAAAAGCCGGCACCTGCTTGCCGTCCTCGGTATAACCCTTCACGGTGCCAAACGCGAGCCGCAAGGTAAAGGTCGCATCAGGATAGGTGCTCGTACCGTCGAGGGCAAAGCGGGCCTTGGCGATGGCCGCCGCCGCCTGACGCTTCGGCTCTTCAACTTCGGTTTCGAACTTCTTGCGCACGGCCCGGGCGTCGGCATCGACGAGGCGGGCCAATTCAATCATCGGATCCTTGGCGGCGTCCACAGCCTCCTTCCCACCCTTGAAGAGTTTCTTGCGGACCTCGACGTCCTTCACCTTCGTGCCGCTGACGAGTTCAAAGGCCCGATCGCGTGGCGACTTGCCGGCAAGGACCTTCTTGACGAGTTCGTGGTTGGCGCCGTACTGGGCCGCCATGTACGTCAGCGAGTCACTCAACGTCAGAATCTCCAGGTCGTCGTAAATCGGTTCGTCGGAAAAGAGCTGGTCCTTGAGCGAGTCGAGCCGGGCGTCGCCGAATTGTTGCAAGCGCTCGCCGGACGGCTTCGGCAATTCCTCCGAGGCCCGCAGCAACAGGCGCGAGATCGAGAACAGGTGGCTCGCGAACGCCTGGCCGGCCTCGAGCAAGTTCATGTCGCGTGCGACTTCAGCACGCACCTTTTCCGCCTTCGCAATGGTCTCGAACGCTTGCTCGGCGTCCTTGTAACCTTGTTTAGAGACGAATTCACGCAGTCGTTTCTCCTCGGCCGCCTTGCGACCGAGCAGTTGCGGGTCGAGCAAGCCGCCGAGTCCGCCGACGCGCGCCTTGCGTGAGTTCTGAATGCGGAAGAAATCTTCCTTGGCACGGCGACGGTTCTCCTCGCTGCGCTCGGCCCACGAGCCGAGCAGCACTTCCAGCCGATTCAAGCGGGCCAGTTGCGTCGGGTACTGGATGTCACGCAGGTACTCCAACTCGGCCAAAGTGTTCTGCCGGTTGGTCCGGCCCGGATGACCAGAGACGAAGACCAACTCGCCATCCTTCGATCCGGCCGGGCTCCACTTCAAATAGTGTTCGACGTGAATCGGCTTGTTGTTCTCGTAAACGCGGAAGAAGCACATGTCGAGATCGAAGCGCGGGAACTCAAAGTTGTCTGGATCACCACCGTAGAACGCGATCTGCTGTTCCGGAGCGAACACCAAGCGGATGTCGGTGTACTTCTTGACGGTATACAGGTGGTAGGCGCCGCCGGCGTAGAGCGTGACCATCTGGGCGTTGATGCCCTTGGACTCGTCCGAGCCCGCGCTTTCCAGTTCGGCGACGACCTTCCGCCGCGCGGCAGCCGCCTCAGCGCCGGTGGCGCCCGCCTTGACCGCTCCTTGAACCTTAGAAGTGACATCTTCAATCTTGAGCAGGACGTTGAGCTCAAGGGCCTTACACGGCAGCTCGTCGGCCGCGGTCTTGGCGTGGAAGCCGTTCTTCAGATAGTCGACCTTTTCGTTCGAGACTTTTTGCAGATCGTCGGCGCCGACGTGGTGGTTGGTCATCACCAGGCCGTTCGGCGACACGAAGCTGCCGGAGCCGCCGGAGTTAAAGCGGACGCTCGAAAGACGCACATGGTCGAGCCACTCCTGCGTCGGCTCAAAGCCGTACTTGGCCTTCAAATACTCCCGCGGCGGATTGCTGTAGAGCCACATGCCCTCGTCGCCGTGCAACGGACTATCCAACATGCTCGCTCCAACGACGGCGGCACAAATGCCGGCCAGCCACAACTGGTACCTCATGAAGTCATTCCTTGATGGGGATGTATGTAAAGATTCCAGAACTGACGTTATAGGAAATGGGCGGGAGCCGCCGTTAGCCCTTGAGCGCCCGAATCACCGCCGTTGTGAAGGCGGGCAGATCGTCGGGCTTGCGTGCGGTGATGATGTTGCCGTCGACCACGGTCTCTTCGTCGACATAATGCGCGCCAGCATTAATTACGTCATCCTTGATGGCAAAAAAGCAGGTGGCCCGTTTCCCCTTCAGCGCTGTCGTCGAACAAAGCAGCCAGGGGCCATGGCAGATGGCGGCCACGACTTTGCCGCGCGCAACGGCGTCCTTCACCAATTGAATCGTTGCCGGGTCGCGGCGGAAGAAATCGGGTGCGAAGCCGCCGGGGATGACGACGCCGTCAAAGTCGCTCGCCGCCACGTCCTTTGCCGCCTTGTCGCTCTTCGCGGGATAGCCCAGCTTGCTGGGATAGCTCTTGCCTGCCTCCGGCCCCACGAGCAGCACATTCGCCCCCGCTTCCTTCAACCGGTAATAGGGATACCAGACTTCCAGCTCCTGGTATTGCTGCTCCACGAGGACGGCGACCGTCTTGCCTTTGAGTTCCATAGTGTTCTCCTGAAGGGGTATAGGTCGGATAGGGCGGCGGGGACGGATGACAAGCGGTCGAGCAACGCATACAGATGGCGCGCTCCGTGTCGGCCCGGCCCCCCGTTCGACTTGACTCTTTTTGACGGGCCACGTATCAGCCCCGGTCCTCAGAGAAGTGTCTTGTCCGGCCAGGGGTGGACCCATGATGCGCTGTGCCCGCGCGGCGGCTGTCGTTGTGACGGTGATTGCTGGCGGCCTGTTGGCCGTGGCGGTGGTCGCGCGCGACGCCTTGGCCGCGCCCACCGTGACGACGTCGCCTGCCGGCAAGGAAGTGGCGGAGGTCCTCGTCTCCGGCAATCGCATCCGCCAGAGCGACCAAATTCGTGCCGTGTTCGGGCTGCGCCCGGAACAGAAGTACGAGGAAGAACAGATCCGTGCCGGGACCAAGCGCCTCTACGACAAGGGTTGGTTCACGCCGAACGGCATCGAAGTCCGCACCGTTGAACGGCCCGACGGACGGATCAATGTGATCCTCTATGTGTCCGAACTGACGAACTTCATCGAAGAGATTCAGTACAACGGCGCCCAGCATCTGAGTCGAACCGAACTGGATAAGCTGACCGGCCTGCACGTGCGCTCGCCGATGTCGCCGCACGTCAACCGACAGGCCCAGCTCAACATCCTTCGCAAATATCAGGAAGACGGCCGCATCCTCGCGAGCGTCACGCTCCGCGAAGGCGACAAGCTAGAAGATCGCCGGGTGGTCTTCGACATCGTGGAAGGTCCGAAGGTCAAGATCACGGACATCGACTTCCGCTTCTTGGGCGCGCACGAGTCCGGCATCTCGTCGGGCCGACTGCGCGAGCAGGTCAGCATCTCGCGCTCAAAACTCTTTGGAATGATCGGCGGCGATTACCAGTCGGGCCAGATCGACTTCGACGTCTTGAAGCTCACCGAGTATTACCATGGCCTTGGCTTCCTCGATGCCCAGATCAGCCGCGAAGTGATCCAGTCTGCCGATCAGCGATCGGTGACGGTCGTCTTCCACGTTTCCGAAGGCAAGCGCTACAAAGTCGGCCGCGTGCAGATCAGCGGCAATGCGGTGTTCGCGGAGAAGAAGTTGCTCGAATACACCGACGTCCGCGAGAACGAATACTACGACAAGGCCAAGATCACTGGCGACATCAAACGCATCCGCGATCTCTATGGCTACACCGGTCGCGAGGTCGGCGTGCGTGAAGAACACCCGGAGCCGCAGCCGAATTCGGGCATCGTTCACGTTCATTATCAGGTGATGGAGAGCCAGCCCTGGAAAGTTGGCGAGGTACTCATTCAGGGCAATACGACCACGCAAGATCGCGTGATTCGGCGTGAGATCATGCTGCAGCCAGGCCAGGTCATGGAGATTCCGCTGCTCAAGGGCAGCGAGGCGAATCTGTCGCGGCTCGGCATCTTCAAGGAAGACCCAGGCCAGGGCGTCAAGCCGACGGTGGAGATGCTGGAGCCGCGTGGCGACTCACCGTTCCGCGACGTGCTAGTGACCGTGCAGGAAATGCAGACCGGCAGTTTCATGCTGGGGGCCGGGTTGAACTCCGATGCCGGCGTGACTGGCAGCATCGTCCTCAACGAACGCAACTTTGACATCCTGAATTTTCCGACGAGCTGGGAAGACATCACCAGCGGCCGGGCCTTCCGCGGCGGCGGTCAGGAAATGCGGCTCGAAGCGGTGCCGGGCAACCAGTTCCAGCGCTACACAGCCACCTGGCGCGACCCGCGCTTCATGGACAGCCTCTTTAGCCTGAGCACGAGTGGGTACTACTACAACCGTAGCTATCTGGAATACAACGAGGACCGCATTGGCGGCCGAGTCAGTGTGGGTCGCCGGCTTGACCAGTACTGGTCCGCCACCGTCAGTGGACGGCTTGAAGGGATCACGGTCAAGGACGTTCCGATCGATTCGCCGCCGGAGATTCGCAAGTACCAGGGTTACAGCCTTGCGGCCGGCGTGGGCGCCGGTCTGCGTCGTGACAGCCGCGACAATTACTTGCGGCCGACCGAAGGCAGCGTGCTCGACTTCAACTACGAACAAGTGTTCGGCGACTACCACTATGGGCTGGCGACGGCGGAGTTCACGAACTTCTTGACGACCTACGAACGCGTTGACGGCACGGGCCGACACGTGTTGGCCTTCCGCAGTCAGGCGTCGTGGGGCGGGAGCGAAACGCCCGTGTACGACCGCTTTTACGCGGGCGGTTTCCGCAGCATGCGCGGCTTCAGCTTCCGCGGGGTCGGGCCGCACGTCGCCGAATACAACGTCGGCGGCAATTTTGCCTTCTTGAACAGCATCGAATATCAGATTCCGGTCGTGCCGAGCGACGCTCTGTACGTCGTCGGCTTCGTCGACACGGGCACCGTCAATCGCACGGTGTCGCTCGCCGACTACCGTGTCACGGCCGGCGTGGGCTTGCGAATCTCGATGCCGCAACTCCTCGGTCCGGTGCCGCTGGCCATCGACTTCGGCTTCCCGATTCGCCAGGCCGACGGCGACAAGAAGCAGGTCTTCAGCTTCTGGATCGGCGTCTTCGGCCAGTAACGAAAATGTTTAGCGGGCGACCCAACGGGTCGCCCGAGTCAAACTTTAAGCGCCTTCCGCTTCTCCTCAATAAACGTCACGTGGTGCGGTATGTGGTGTACCGCTGACGTTAGAATCGCTTCGAGCGAAACCAGCCCCTTGAAGCTGTGAATGCCGACGCGATTGGCCGCCTCGGGACTCAGCTTGCGGAGGATGTGCGTCATCCGTTTCCGTGTCACGTCGATCAGCGCCATCTCTTCGGCAACATCTCGACTCTGGTAGTCCATCGTCGCCGCGAACAAGTTCTCATCCGCCACCATGAGCAATGGCCGTTCGTGGGAAACGACGCGCATCATCCGCTCGGCCAAAATCGGCTCGAAGTCCGCGATGTGCGCCACCACTTCGAGCGAGCTCCACTTACCGGGAACTGGCCGGGCCTTGAGTTGCTCAGGCGACAAGCCCTGAATGGCCTTGCGCAGCGTGTCCGTGCCGGCGGCATATTGCTCGATCAACGCGGGGAAAGACATGATGGGCCTCCGGGTGAAGTGCGGGTAAGGTTGGGGTAGCCGATCGCACGCAGGGGGCAAGGGTGGACCGCGTCCCTAGCATTCTCATGACCCACCAGGAGAAGTGCCGTGAACGCCGACCGCGTCCCGACCCGTGCCGAAGTCCGACTCGAAGATACGTGGGACCTGACGTCCATGTATCCATCGGATCGCGAGTGGGAGGCAGGCTTCGCCGAATGGGAGAAGAAGCTCGAAGGTTACAACAGTTTCCGCGGCCGGCTTGGTCAAAGTGCCGACGTGCTTGCCGAGTGCCTGCGCTTCGACACGAGCGTCGACCGGCTCGGCGATCGCGTGGCAACGTACGCCTTTTTGAAAGCATCGGAGGACGCCGCCAACTCAACCTATCAGGGCCTGAAGGCTCGCGTGCTCGGTGTTGCCAGCCGGGCCGGTGAGTTGGCCAGTTACATTCGACCTGAGATTCTGTCGCTGCCGAACGAGAAGCTTCAGAGCTATTTGCAAGCACCCGTGCTCGCCGACTATCAGATCGTTCTCAAGCGGCTGATGCGCTTCAAGCCGCACACGTTGACCGAGAAAGAGGAACGTCTCCTCGCCATGCAGGCGGAGACGGCACAGACGGCCCGGCAGGTGTTCGACCAACTTCACAATGCCGACCTGAAGTTTGGCACGATCGCGATTGGTCCGGATCGGACGATCGATTTGAGCCATGCCTCGTTCGCCGCGTGCCTGGAGAACCCGGATCGCACGGTGCGGGCAAACGCGTTTCATCAGTATTACGCCGAGTTTCAGGATCATGCCCATGCATTCGCCGCGACGCTCGACGGTTCGGTGAAACAGGACGTGTACGAAGCCCGTGTGCGCAATTACCCGTCCGCTCGTGAGCATGCGCTCTTCCCCGACAACGTGCCGGTCGCCGTTTACGATCAACTCATCGCCGCAGTGCGTGCGAATCTTCCCGCGGTGCATCGTTACTACCAGCTTCGTCGCCGGCTAATGAATTTGCCGGACGTACATCATTACGACACGTACGTGCCGATCCTGACCGACATCAAGGTCGAACGCACCTGGAACGAAGCGGTCGACGTGGTGATCGACGCGTTGCGGCCGCTCGGCGCCAGCTACATTGATGTGCTCACCAAAGGCCTGCGTGGCCGCTGGTGCGATCGCTACGAGAACAAGGGCAAGCGCAGCGGCGCCTTCTCGGCCGGCTGCTTCGACAGCGAGCCGTACATCCTGATGAACTATCGAGCCGACGTGCCCGATCACGTGTTCACGCTGGCCCACGAAGCCGGTCACTCGATGCACACGCTTTTGTCGAAGGCCCAGCCGTATCAGTACGCGAACTACACGATCTTCGTCGCCGAGGTCGCGAGCACGTTCAACGAGCAGTTCCTCGGCAAATACCTGATGGACCGGGCCGCGAACAAGCGTGAACGCGCTTATTACCTGAATCGCGAGATCGACGAGCTGCGCCGCACCATCGTTCGGCAAACGATGTTCGCGGAGTTCGAGAAGGTGATCCACGAACTGGCCGAGCGGAACGAGCCGTTGACGCTCGACGTGCTGCGTGCCGAGTACCGCAAGCTGCTCGACGCGTATTTCGGACCCGACTTCGCGATCGACGAAGAGTTGTCGCTGGAAGGCCTACGGATCCCGCATTTCTATCGGGCGTTCTACGTCTACAAGTATGCCACAGGCTTGTCGGCCGCGATCGCGCTGTCCGAACGGGTGATGAACGGCGGCCAGGCGGAATTGAACGACTATCTCGGCTTCCTGCGCGGCGGCTCATCGAAGGATCCGCTCGACCTGCTGCGTGGGGCCGGCGTGGACATGGAGACGCCGGAGCCAGTCAATGCGGCACTCAAGAAGTTCTCACATCTGTTGGACGAACTGGAGAAGGCGATGGCCTGACGACGTGTTTGTCCAGATTTTCCCCGTCGCACAGTTGGCGATCTTCCTTTTTGGAAAAGTGCGTTTTCCGCGGGTTTTTGGGTAAGATCGCCAAGATCGCCACCGTTTGCCGGACCAGTCTAACCTCGTTTAACTTCCAGCTCCGCCCAGCGAGCGTAGAGTCTTTCGACGATCTTTTGAGCGTCTTCCATTGCCCGGCAGGCGGCCGCCAGCGCTTCGTGCCCTTCCGTCGAACTCCGCTCGACCTCGGCTTGGCGAGCGACGAGCGCCTCTTCAGCCACCAAGATCGCCGCCTCCATGCCGTCCCATTCCTGCTGTTCCTTGAAACTCAATTTCTTCGGTTTCGGCGTCGGCCGCGCTGGCACTGCTTCTGTCTTTTGCGTCTTCGGTGGTTCCGTCGCTCGTTCGTAGGCAGTCAACCATTGACTCACGCTCGCATAGTCCGCGGCGCCGCCGCGGCCGTCGAGGCCAATGACTTCGTTGCAGAGCCGATCGGTGAGTTCACGATCATGGCTCACGAGCACGAGCGCACCCGCGAAGTCGGCGAGGCTTTCTTCCAGTGCTTCCAGGGCCGGGATGTCGAGATCATTCGTCGGTTCGTCGAGAAGCAGCAGGTCCGCTGGCCGGAGCATGAGCTGCGCCAGCCGCACGCGGGCCTGCTCGCCGCCCGAGAGTTCGCCGACGGCCACATTCAATTGATCCGGCCGAAACAGAAATCGCGTCGCCCAGCCGGCCACGTGCAGCGACTGGCCATTAAAGAAGACGGTGTCGCCGGCCGGCGCCAGGGCTTTGCGCAACGGCAAATTTGGATCGAGCTTCGCGCGCCCTTGCTCGAACATGACCACGCGCAGGCCGTCGGCCCGCGTGATCGTCCCCGTGTCCGGATCCGTTTCGCCGGCGAGCACGCGCAGGAACGTGCTCTTGCCGCTCCCGTTCGGTCCGAGCAAACCGAGCTTGGACCCTGGGGATAGCATGAGATCGATGCCGTTGAAGAGCGCGCGGCCGCCAAGCGATTTAGCGACGCCGTTCGCCGTGAGCAGCTTGCGCGTGGCCCGGCCTGTGGCAGCAAAGTCGATCCCAGCGCCCGTGGTTGCCGCGTTGCGGTACTTCAACTCCGCCAGCTCCGCCCGGCGTTGTGCGGCCTCCTCAATGCGCGACTTCGACTTCCGTCGCTGGGCAGATTCACTGCGGCCGAGCCACTCCGTCTCTTTACGCACCTGATTGGCGACCGCTTCCTGTTGCTTTGCCTGCGCCTCCATGAATTCGTCGCGGCGATCGAGGAATTGCTCGTAAGTGCCCGCCACGCGAAACGTACCCGTCGGGTAAATGCGGCTCACCTCGATAATCTCGTCGGCCACCGCCCGCAAGAACGCCCGGTCGTGGGTGGCAACCAGATAGCCGAAATTCGCCGCGCGGAGCAGCCGTTCGAGCCAGATGACACCCGGCAGGTCGAGGTGATTGGTCGGCTCGTCAAGGAGCAGAAAATCGGGTCGGCGGACGAGTTCGCGGGCGAGCGCCAAGCGCTTGCGCCAACCTCCGGAGAGAGTGTCAGCACGCTGGTCGACGTCGGCGAAGCCGACCTGCGTCAGCGTGATGGCCACGCGCGTCTCGCGGTCGTGATCGTCGATCGGCTCGTCGGCAAGGGCCGCGAGCAGCACCTCGCGAACGCTTGGGCCAGCGGGAAATGTGTCGTCCTGAGCCAGATAGCCGATGCGAACGCCGCGGCGGACGGTGCGCTTGCCTTCGTCAGGCGAATCCAAATCGGCGAGCAGTCGCAGAAGTGTGGACTTGCCCGCTCCATTCGGACCGATCAGCCCGATCCGCTCGCCAACACGCAAGTCGAGTGAGAGACCGTCGAACAGAGGTCGCGGGCCATAGCTCTTCGTGAAACCCTGCGCACTCAACAGCACGGACATGATCGATCCCGAAACGACGAACACGGAATGTCAACTATGGAGAGTACGGGAATCGGCCGCCGGAGCGAACCGGAATCACCGGCCTTGCTAAGATGGCGGCATGTGGACTGTCTTCATTGATGCCGATGCCTGTCCGGTTAAGGACGAGGTTTATCGCGTCGCCCAACGCTACGAGTTGCCAGTCCGCGTCGTTGCCAATGCGCCGATGCGTGTGCCGACGGGTGGACTGGTTGAAATGGTCGTCCGTCCCGGCTTCGGCACGGCGGACGACTGGATTGCCGAGCAGGCGACGCCGGGCGACATCGTCATCACGGCCGACATTCCGCTGGCGGCGCGTTCACTGGCGAAGGGGGCTCGGGTCCTCGATCCAAGGGGAAACGCGTTCACGGGCAACAACATTGCCGAGGCGCTAGCCTTTCGCGAAATGGCTGAGGAACGCCGCCGACAGGGTGAATCGTCCGGCGGCCCGAGTGCGATGACGCCGAAGGATCGCTCGCGCTTTCTCTCCAAGCTGGATGAGACGGTTCACGCGGTTCGCAAGGCGCATCCGCGGATGGCGTAATATGCGAACCCCACCGCCCGCGACGGAAGGACCGCTGCTCGCCTGGTTGCTCGAGTCGCTGCAACCGATGGGTCGCACGTCGATCAAGAAGCTTCTTCGCGATGGCCGTATCGCGGTCAACGGCACAGCAACGACCCAGTTTGATCATCTGCTCCAGGCTGGCGACCGCGTCACGGTGATGTCGAGTCGCCCCGCCCGTGCCGTGACGATTTTGCAAGCGGCCGGCGTGACCATCGTCTACGAGGACGATCAACTCATCGCGATCGACAAGCCGGCCGGCCTCCTCAGCGTGGCGACCGAATCGGAGAAGACGGACACGGCGTTCACCCGCCTCAAGGCATACCTCGAAACCCGCCAGGCCGGCCGGCCGTTCGTCGTGCATCGACTCGACCGCGAGACGTCGGGCCTGCTGCTGTTCGCACGTAGTGCTGACACGCGTGACCGGCTTCAGGCGAACTGGGACGCGGTGACGAAGATCTACCTGGCGATCGTCGAAGGATGCCCGCAACCGACAGAGGGGGTCGTTCGCAATTTCTTGACCGAAGGCAAAGACCTGCGCGTGCGGGCATCGACCGGCTTCCGTCCCGGTGCCAAAGAAGCGATCTCGCACTATCGAGTGATTGCGACACGCGGAAAATACTCACGTGTCGAAGTGCGAATCGAGACCGGCCGTAAGCACCAGATCCGCGTCCATCTCGCCGGCCTGGGCTGCCCCATCATCGGCGACACGGGCTATGGGGCTACGACGAGCCCGGTCCAGCGATTGGGGCTCCATGCGTGGCGGCTGGCGTTTGAGCATCCGGCGACAGGAGTGCGAGTTGATTTAGAATCGAAGTTGCCGGAAGTGCTCGATCGAATCGCGTAGTCGCTCGTTCGACGCGGAGCGTCGAACGAGCCAGTTAGCGTCGCCCACCCTGTCCGCGCGAAACCTTCATCCGTCGCCCGCCGGGCATCACGGCTTCCGGCTTGCGGCTCATGGGTCGACCACGGGCTGGGACCGCTTCCGAGCGGGCCGGGCCGGCATGGTAATCGAAGTCGTCCAGGGTCTCGCGCGGGATGCGCTTACCCAGATGCCGTTCGATGCGGGCGAGCTGGTGGAATTCCTCCGGCGCCACGAGCACGAAGGAAGTGCCCGTGTCACCGGCCCGGCCCGTGCGGCCGATGCGGTGGACGTATTCCTCCGGAGCGTCTGGCACGTCGAAGTTCACGACGTGAGTCACATGGCGAATGTCGATGCCGCGGGCCGCGATGTTGGTCGCGACCATGACCGGCACGGCCTTGCCGCGGAACGCCTGCATGGCGCGCAGCCGTTGGCTCGGGCTGCGGTTGCTGTGCAATTCGGCCACACCGTGGCCGGCGTCGTAGAGCTTGTTCGCCAGCTTCTTGGCCCCATGCTTCGTGCGCATGAAGACCAGGACCGACGGCTTTTCCCACTGGTCGAGCAAGTGCTCGAGCAGCGCCGTCTTGCGATGACTCGGGACTGGCAAGGCCGTCTGCGAAATCAATTGCACGGCCGTGCCCTGCTTGCCGACGGCCACGGTCAGTGGGTCTTTCAGGATTGCCCGGCACAGATGTTCGATTTCTACAGGCATCGTGGCCGAGAACAGTAGCGTCTGCCGCTTGGCGGGCAGGCGGGCGATGATGCGCTTGATGGTCGGCAGGAAGCCGAGGTCGAACATCTGATCCGCTTCGTCGAGGATCAGATTGTGCGGCCCTTCTGGGCGATAGAAACCGGATTCCAGATGATCGAGAAGCCGGCCAGGCGTCGCGACAACGATGTCGACGCCCGCACGCAGGGCGCGTTCCTGCGGATAGGCGGGCATGCCGCCGATGACGACCGTGGAACGAAGCTGCGTTCCGGCAGCGAGGCCGCGGACGACGGTTTCGACCTGTTGGGCCAATTCACGAGTCGGCGTCAGGATCAAGGCGCTGCCTTTGCCACGACCACGCTCGAGGATCGTGTGCAGGAGGGGCAGCACGAACGCGGCAGTTTTGCCGGTTCCGGTTTGGGCAGTGCCAACCAGATCGCGACCGGCCAACACGGCGGGAATCGCCTGGGCCTGGATCGGGGTGGGCTCTGTGTAGTTAAGTTTTTGGGCGTTCCGCGCGAGCGAAGGGGAAAGGCCGAGTTTCAGAAAAGGCATCAAATTCTCAAGGACACAAAAGGATCAACACATTCACAGCTATCATTCTATCGCATCCGTCAAGCCTGAACAGTGGAACATCGTGGAATCTCACGGATCGCCGCTTGCGGCGTAGCGCCTGCGCGCTACGCCGCAAGCGGCTCATTCGCGTGTCGATCGGATCAACCAGAACGCCATCCACATCGCCATCGCATAGCCGAGTGTGCCGAATACGGAGATTCCGTATAGCAATGGCGGCGTCTCGCGGCTCCAGAGCATGGTCGAACCCATGATCAAAGCAGCGCAGATGATGCCGCGGACCAGGCGGTTGACCGTTCGCTCGATGCCCTTGTGCTCGTGGTGAATGTCGAGCTTGCCCTCGCGGAACCGCTTCATGATTTCGTCGAGTTCGCGCGGCAGGTCGCCGAGAAAGCGATCCCAATCGCGCGCGGTCCGTTGCATCTTGCGCCGAAGGCGCCGCCACAACTGACCGGTTCCGTGCTCGTGCACATACAAGTTGATCACTTCCGCGAGGCTAAACGTCGGACTAAGTTGCCGGGCGCTGCCCTCCAGGACCACGAGCGTCCGCAAGAGCATGGCGACGTCCGGTGGCAAGAGGATGCCGAAGCGGCGGATGATGTCGGTGATGCGATTCAGGGCGGCCGTCAGGTCGAACTCGTTCAGCGGCACATCGGCAAAATCGTGGACGAATTCGTTCACTTCGGACCGCAAGCCGGCCGGATCGGTCGGCTGCGTTTCGCCGAGCGCCATGACCGAATCGGTCAGGCGGCCCGCATCGCGATGATAGACGGCGACGATCAGCGACTCGAGCCGATCGCGCAATTCCTCGTCGAGCCGGCCGACCATGCCCGCATCGAGCAGACCGAGGACACCGCCGTCCAGCACGAGGTAATTGCCCGGATGCGGATCGGCATGATAGAAGCCATCCTGGAAAATCATTTGCAGATAGATGCGCGCGGCGCGCATCGCGATGTCGCCGGGCGATGCCTCCGGCGCGGCCACCTCCCGCAAGCGCAGGCCGTGAATGCCGTCCAGACGCTCCATCGTGAGGACGCGGCGGCTCGACAGTTCGGCCACCGGTGCCGGGAACTTCACGCCGGATTCGCTTGTGAAGTTGCGGGCGAAGCGTTCGAGGCTCTTCCGCTCGGCGGTGAAATCGAGTTCACGATTGATCGACTTGCGGAACTGCCGGACAGTCGACGTCGGTCGATAGGCCCGCGACGGCTCGTAATAGCGCTCGGCCAGTTCGGCGAGGCCGGCCAATAGATCGAGGTCGCGCGCGACCTTGTCCTGGATGCCCTTCCGCATGACCTTCACCACGATGCGCCGACCGTCGTGCAGGATGCCGCCGTGAACTTGACCGATCGAGGCCGACGCGATCGGCGTGGTCTCGAATTCTGCGAACAGTTCTTCCGGCGGTCTGCCGAGTTCATCGGCAATGGTTTGCCGAACGACCTCTGGAGGATCCGGCGGCGTGTCCGTTTGCAACTTGCTCAATTCGTCGGCGAGGTTCGGGCTGACGATGTCGGGGCGTGTGCCGAGCACCTGGCCGACCTTGATGAACGTGGTGCCCAGCTCGGTCAACGCCAGCCGGATGCGTGCTTCATGCGAGACGTTGGCAATCTTTTGGAAACTGGTGGGTGTGAGGTGACGGCGGAACCAGGCGGTCTGGCGGATGCCGCCCATCCAATCGGCGAGACCGTATTTGGCCAGAACGCCAACGATCTCGGCGAGTCGCCGGGCGTTCTGCTCGGTGCGTGTCAGGCGATCGAGGAGCATGCCGTCAGGCTAGCGGTTCCACGCCGGCTCCGCCACTTTGGAAGCGAGGTGAGCGGAGCGGCGTAAGCCGCCCGATAAAGACAACATCGGGCGGCTTACGCCGCTCCGCTCGCCATCATTCCGCGACGAGCTTTTCACCACAGGCGTCGAGCGCCAGCACTGCGAACATGCTGCCCACGTTCGTCACGTAGTGAGCCTTGCTGCCGCCCGGCGATTGCGTGAACCATCGGCCCGATTCGCGTTGGTTCGCCTTCAGCCAAGCGATCGACTTGACCAGTGCCGTGTCGTCAGCGGGCACGCCGGCTTGCCGCAAGACGAAGGTCACGAAGCCGGTGGCGTAGCCATCGCCGACGGTCATGTCGTTCGCCGTCTTGCCATCGCGGCGCATCGGATAGGGCCCGAGGGCTGGCAAGTTCCAGCCGCCGTCGGCCAATTGTTGTTTGCGCAAATCGGCGATGGTGTGTTTCTTCTCGTCGTTCGTCAGCACGCCGTCGATCTTGGTGGAACACCAGAGCAGCGAAGCCTTATGGTGCAACTCGGTCGTCGGATTGGCCTTCAGGTACTTGCGGACGTTGTCGATGCCTTCTTTCGCTGCCGGGGTATTCTTGAAGTTGTCCGGCGCCATGCCGATGGCCAGTAGGCCGTAGATCACTGAATAGAACTGATCGTGCTCGAGCGGCGGCCAGTCGCACGCGGACCATTTCCAGGAACCGTTGGGCCGCTGGACCTTCATCATGCGCTCGAGCGCGCCGCGCGTCGCCGGATGCAGCTTGCCGGTCGTTGCCGAATCGCTGGCCGCCAAGGTGTAGGCCGTAGCCACCACATCGTAGTCCGCAAGCGGCTTTTCCTTTTCCCAGCCAGCAACACGGTCTTCGAGAAACTTGCGAATCTCCTTCATCGGCTCCGGATCGCCGCCCTTGATCTTCGGTCGGGCCAGCATGTATGAGCAATTGGTGTGGCAACTCGCGCAATCGCGCTCCCGCGTCCAATCGAGGCTCACGCCGTCGATGAAGGCAGCGGCCTTTGACGCGCTGAAAGTCTTGGCGATGGGCTCGGTGGGCTTACTGGGAGCGGGCACGGTGGTTTCCGCGAAGGCCGGGACGGGAGCGAAAAGTGCGATGACTGGGATGAGGTTGCGCATATATATGTGTATTCCCATGATCCGGGGAGTTTGATACAGGAATTCGCCGCTTGCGGCGTAGCGTCGGCGCGCTACGCCGCAAGCGGCGATCAGGGATATCGCCCGACGGCTTTGAGCGCTTTCACATATGGGGAGTGCGGGCTATGCCCCGGATGGAGGGGCCACCCGTCATAGGGTTGCACAAAGGTATACGTTTGGCGCGGGAGACCGTAAGAATCCGGATTGCGTTCGATGTACGGGATCGTGCGGCGGAGCTCGGTCGGATGATCGAGAAAGACGCTCCAGCCACCGTGAGCGGTCCAGACGGGATGATCCATCGGAAAATGGCCCGCCGCACGCAGCACGGTCGCCGATGCGTCCTTCATTTGCTCCATCATTTCCTCAAACGTAAGCCGGTGCTTGCGGATCAGGATGTGAACGTGATCGGGCATAATGGCGCAGGCCCAACAGGTCAGCCGCGAGCATTGGATGATGGCTTCGATCGACCGGCCGACAACTGATCGTGAGGCCTCATCGAGCGTGAGCAACGGATGCTTGAGAACTTGTCGGGCCGAATCGTAGAAGGCGCGGATATCTCGCCCAAGCGGTTGAACTTTCTTTCGGCCAAAATGCAGTTCACCCAGTTCGGCGATTGCGTCATTGCGAATTGTCTTTGAAGTGGAACCGCGCGGATCATTCGGTAGCCATGTGCCGTAACAGGTCCAAATGATGTGGTGGCCGATGACAATGGGGTGGCCGGGCATTGTTCACCCTCTGCCGCCGCTTGCGGCGTAGCGCCTGCGCGCTACGCCGCAAGCGGCGATCTGTTTACACCTGCTCCTTGATCTCGAACCCCTTGCGATACTCGCGCGTCAACATTGGATTGGCTTTGTCGGCCAACGCGCCAGTGAATTGCTCTTTCTTCGCGTCGACGGTCAGCAATGGCCCCGCAAACGCTGTCGTCTTCGGATCCACCTTGTTGTCCTCCATGTGCGCAACCATCTTCTTCAGCGCGTCATTGGCTTCCTTGCTGCCGGCGATGTCCTTTAGTTCGCCGACGGTCGTCTGCTTGCCGAGTCGATAGCTGATGTTCGCCAGATGGCACAGCGCCGCTGACGGATGGCCCTCGGCGATGTCGCAATTCAAGTCTTCGTGCTTGCCGGTGTTGATCGCCTTGGTGAAGTTCTCGAAGTGAACCCCGTCGCTACCGCCGGAGAACTTTTGCACGACCTGCAGGTCCGGGCTCAACACGACGCCGCTGTTGTAGCTTGGGCACACGAGAATCCCCTTCTCGCAGTACCAGATGTTGCCGACGAAGTTGCTGCCTTTCTTGCCGCCCAAGTTGCCGGGGAACGGGCTGTCGCTTTCGAGCCCGCGGACTTCGAAGATCAATTCGCTGTCGCCGTAATCGAAGACGCAAAGCTGCGTGTTGGCCGTCTCACCGTCGTCGATGTAGCCGACGCGGCCGCCGTAGCTGACCACCGACTTCGGCAACTCGTTCTTGTTCAGGCCCCAGCGGGCCTTGTCCATCTCGTGGACGCCCTGGTTGCCGAGGTCGCCGTTGCCGTAGTTCCAGATCCAGTGCCAGTCGTAATGCAGCTTCTTGCGCATGACTGGGACTTTCGGCGCCGGCCCGCACCAGAGGTCGAAATCAAGTCCGTCCGGGATTGGCGTGGCGGCCTCGACTTTGCCGATGGAACCGCGGCGCTTGTAGCAGGTGCCGTACGCCAGCTTCACTTTCCCGAGCTTGCCGGAGTGCAAATACGCGATCGATTCGCGCATGCCGGGCATCGACCGGCTCTGCGTTCCGACTTGACAGATGCGGTCGTACTTGCGGGCCGCCTGAATCATGCGCCGGCCTTCGAGCACGTTGTGGCTGCACGGCTTCTCGACATACACATGCTTGCCGGCCTGCATGGCCCAGATCGAAGCGAGCGCGTGCCAGTGGTTTGGCGTCGCGATCGACACGACATCAATCGTCTTGTCGTCGAGCAGCCGGCGAATGTCCTGAACGAACGTCGGATCCTTGCCGCGCTTCTTGCTGACGGCGTCCATTGCCCGGCTCGTGACCTTCGGGTCGACGTCGCAGATGTGCGTGATTTCGCAGCCGCGAGCGCCATTGAAGCCGCCGACGTGGCTCATGCCGCGGCCATTGACGCCGACGACGGCGACGCGAAGGGTCTGACCTGGTAGCCGCGATTCGACTTTCTTCGGCTCGTCGGCGATCAGGGGGGTGCCGCGCAGGGCGGCGGTGGCGGCCGCGATGACCGCCGAGTGATTGATAAATGAACGACGATCAAGCATGGAGAGGACCTCAAGGGTGGATCGGAAAAGTGTGGTGTGGGGAGGTGAAGAAAGTCTAAGCCGACAGGATCAGCGGTTCAACGGGATACTTCAGAATTGAAACGACCCAGCCGCCGATAGCGAACTCCCACGACCGCGAGCGTCACCGCCCACGCGGCCCCAAAGACCGCCGGCGCCCACGGCGAACCGTCCACGTACTTCGCCATCAATGGCGCCGCGATCATGAACAGTAAGCCGATCAAATAGGCCCCGCCCCAGATGCTGCCGCCCATGGCGAACCAGGCCAGGCCGCTGAGCGCCATGCCGACGCCGTACATCTCGAGGTGGCCCGTCCCCTTCGCGTGCATGACCCAGAACGCGGACGCGAACGCAAGCAGATAACCGAGCCAAACCGCCCAGAGTTGTCGTTCGACGGCGTTGGTCGGGAAAAAGCCTGTGCCAAACCGGAACTTCCAGAGCCATATTGCGAACAGTGCCAGGAAGACGATGCGCGGGATCCAGAACGCTTCCCACTCGGCGACGCCGCTAATCAAGAGGAGCGAAGTGGCCGTGTGCATGGCGAAGATGAGCACACCGAGAAGTATCAGTCCGATGCCCCACGGCCGCAGTTTGGCATCGTGCTGGCTACGGTGCAGTTCGCGATTCAGGCGCTCGATCAGATTCACGCTTCGAGCCAGGATCGGCTCACCATCGATGTAACGCCGCAGGTCGTCGGCGAGGTCGGCCGCGCGGGCGTACCGAAGGCCGGGGTCTTTCTCCAGGCACTTGAGGACGATTTTCTCCAGGTCCGGATCGATTTGCCGATTAAGCATCCGCGGCGGCGGCGGCTCCTGGTCGATGACTTGTTGCATCGTCTCGACGGGAGTCGGGGCCAGAAACGGCGGCCGGCCGGTGATGCATTCGTAAAGGATGGCGCCGAGCGCCCAGACGTCCGCGGCCGGACCAACGTGCTTTGCGTCGCCGGATGCTTGCTCCGGGGCCATATAGCTCGGCGTGCCGAGGATGACACCGGTCTGCGTGTGACTTTCCTGGCTGGTTTTGGCGATGCCGAAATCGGTCACCTTGGGAGTGCCATCGGCCGCCATGAGCACGTTCTGGGGCTTTAAGTCGCGGTGGACGATTCCCGCGCCGTGAACTGCTGTCATCGCACGAGCCAGGTGGCCGACCAACTCGGCGGCATCGCGGCCCGGCAGTGGCTTGCCATCGAGTCGGCGGGTCAGATTGCCGTTCGGGCAGAATTCGAGCGTATAGAACGGCCGGCCGTCAATGTCGCCGATTTCGAAGACTTGAACAATGTTGTTGTGCTGAAGCCGGCCAACCGCCTCCGCCTCGGCCCGGAACCGCTCCAATTCCGTGTCGCTGCCGCGACTGCCGAGCACCATCTTCAACGCGACCACGCGATTGAGCGACTTCTGTAGGGCCTTGTAAACGACGCCCATGCCGCCGCGGCCGACTTCCGCAATGATCTCATAACCGGGTACGTCGGCGTCAGCGGCGGCAGAGGGCACCGACGTAACGTCGATGACGGTCGACAGTGGGACGGTCACGTCGTGGGACATACAGTGATTTTGTAGCGATCACCCGCGCTGTCTTTCGAGCCGGTCAATCAAAGGCCACGATCGGCAAACGAAATACCTGGAACAATCTCGATTCCCCTGGGCCAGTGCATGGGCAGTCCTGACCAAGCGACTTTCCTGCTCGACCGGAAGTGGCCGTTCCGCATCGCCCCCATCATCTGGGCCGCGGTCGGCGTCGGAGCGTACGTTATCGCCGACGGCCTCGACCGACCGGCCCAGTTCGTCATGGCCGGCCTCTGGGTAGTGGGCCTGGGACTCTTGCTGCACAAGTTCGTGCGCTCGCTGCTCGGGCCGGTTTTGGCTTACGACGTCTTACGCGTCGGCCGTAAGCCGCGGCAAATCTGGTTCCGCGTCGCCTATGCGATCCTGCTGGCGATCCTCTTCACGTGGGTCTACCTCGCCTGGGTGTCTTTTAACGGCACGGGCCGCGTCCAGCCGAAGGTCATGTCGAAGCTCGCGGAGACGTTTTTCACCGTCTACATGGTCGTGCAATTTATCCTGGTTTGCCTGCTGACGCCGGCGTCGGTTGCCGGTGCCATTGCCGATGAGAAGGAACGACGGACACTCGAATTCCTGCTCGCGACCGATTTACGTGACCGCGAAATCCTCTTCGGCAAGCTGGCGTCACGCGTGGGTAGCCTGCTGCTGTTTCTGCTCGCCGGGCTGCCGATTTTGGCGATGTTGCAGTTCTTCGGTGGCATCGACCCCGACCTCGTGCTCGCCGGTTTCGCGGCCACGTTCGCCACGTGCCTGAGCATCGCGGCGGTTGCCATCGCATCGTCCGTCCTGTCGCGCCGAGCGCGTGATGCGATCGCGCTCTGTTACTTGCTGTTGATCGTGTATGTGCTGCTTTCAGGCGTCGCCTACGCGCTGTCCGCCGCTCCGTATATCCGCGATTGGTTAAACTTCGAGATCTTTGGCTACACGATCACGTCGGAGGACGTGGGCTACCTCACTGTAACCGGCAACCCCTTCTTCATGGTCCCGTATACCATGGCCCGGCGGTCGATGATGGCCGTCGATCTGTTTCAAGCCTTGCGCCACTACTTATTGTTTCACGCGCTCGTCATCGGAGTGTTCGTTGCTTGGGCGGGATTGCGCTTGCGATCGATTGCACTCGCGCAACAATTTGGCGGCGCAGCGACGCTGTGGTCGCGTTGGCGTCGAGGGCGGAAGACTAAGACCATTAACGTAGCGGGCGGGACACCAGTAAAGAGGCGGCGGGCACGCTCCCGTCGCGCTCGGCCGGCGGTCAACGAGCAGCCGATTCTTTGGAAAGAGATATTTGTCGATACCGGCTTGAGGCTGGGACGATTTGGCCAAGTCATAGTGCTCGGCCTCGTCCTTCTGTCGTTTGTTCCCATGGGGCTGATTTTCTGGTTCGCGATCGTTGATCCAAGCTCATACAACGCCGGCAGCAGTTGGTTGTCGCCGCAACGCTGGGACAACTTCCGTCAAGGCATGAACATGTACCTGCGCTCGGCGGGGACCGTGGCCACTTGCCTGGTCTTCCTGGCGATCAACATCCGCGGCGCCGGCTGCATTTCCGGCGAGCGCGATCGGCACACGCTCGATGCCCTGCTCACGACCCCGCTCGCGGCACGCACGATCGTCTGGGGCAAATGGTGGGGCTGCCTGCTCGGCATGCGCTGGGCCTGGGCGTGGATCTTCGCCATGTGGGTGTTGACGCTGGCCGCAGGAGCCGTGCATCCGGTCATGTTCGTCGCCGGCCTGGCGAGCATCGCGATCTATGCGAGCGGCGGAGCCTGGATCGGCATCTTTTGTTCGCTGCACTTTCGGACCACCTTGCGGTCCACGATGGCATCGATCGTCGCCACCGTGTTCCTGGGCGGCGGCTATTTCCTCATCTTCTTGATGTGTTGTTTCCTGCCGCTGTCGTTCGCCTCCGGGTCGCGTAACGGCGACTTCGACGTCCTCATCGACTTGCTCTCTTCCATTTCGCCGCCGGTCAACATCGCCTGGCTGCCGATCGAGGAATTCAAGGATCACGCCCTCACGTTGTCGCATCACGATATTCCATACGTTCCCTTCTGGCTGCTTGGCCTGGGCGCGTGGGTCGGCATTTCGTTCGGTTTGTCGCGGGCATGCGTCAGCAAGTTCCGGCAGATGGCCAACCGCAACATGGCCACGCCTGAACTGCCGCGCCGTGCATCCAGCGATGTTTAACAACGGTCCAGCGGTTGCATCCAACGTGCGGTTTAGGGTACTCTACCCCCTCACGCTTTCAGGAGGCCTCACATGTCGCGTCGTTCGCTCGCTCTTGGAGTGGTTGCTGTCATTTGCCTGACCGGGTTCATCGACGGTCAGACGGGCGTGGCCCAGCCGCCGGGCAGCCCGCTGGTCGAACAACCGTTCACGGGCAAATTCATCGTCGTGGTCAAGAAGAGCAATCCGGCCAGTTCGATTGACCTCATGAAAGTCGAGGTCCGTCGGCTCGAAGGCCGATCGTTCCTTGTGGGCATTGGCGCCGACACCCCGGACAACTGGCAGAAGGGCAAGACGGTGTGGTTGGCTCTCGACGACGTTTCCGAAGTGACCACGTTTGACACGCTCGAAGAATTGCGCAAGGCCAGTCAAATGCAAGACGGGCCGAAGGGTGAGGGGCCGCCGAAGAAGGACGGGCAATGATTTAAGTGCAGGCGAGCGGAGCCGCGTAAGCGGCCCGATGATGTTAGGTGTAACATTATCGGGCC
>DATANR010000115.1:0-4301 GCA_036266155.1 Gemmataceae bacterium
GGGTACGACGCCGCGTCCGCGGCTCACTCGATCCATGCTCATCAGCCCTTCGGCGCGTTCACATCCCCCGCAAGGAATTTTTCGTTCTCCGCCCGAATCTTCGCGGCCGCGTCGTCGTATAGGAACGGCAGGAACACGTAGCGCTTGCCACGGGTCACGGGCGTGGCTTCGTGCAGGAGCGAGCAGGAGAAGACGACAGCGCCGCCTGCCGGGGCGGCGAACTGTTGCCGGCCAAACTCGGGGAACCAAAGTAATCCCCCATCGTATTCGCCGGTGTTCAGGAACAACGAGACGGCGAAGCGGCGGTGGGCGGTGCCCTTGGTTGTGTTGTCGCGATGGGCCCGGAAATGCCCGCCCGTCTCGGCCTCGTAGCAGGCGACGAGGTAGCGTTCCATGCGCGTCACTTTGAACTGGAATGCCTTCTGAATCTCGCCAATGAGCCGATCGTGGATCCGGTGCATGCAGGTCGTGCGGAGCGTTTCGTCCTCGATTTCCTGGTCGCGGCGGCGCTTGTGCGAATAGTCGTAAACGCCCACCGTTTTGCCGCCCTCGTCGCGCATGAAACCCGAGTCCTTACCGCCGCGCTGGTTGTAATGCTGAATTAGCGTGCGACACAATTCCGGCTCGAACACGCGTGGAACCACCAGCACGGGCGCTTGTGACTCCGCGATAGCTGGCGGTCCGAAGCGCGGCTGGCCGGCGATGAAGGACGCGACCTGAGCGGCGTGTGACTCGGGTTGGTCGCCGGTGCGGAAGACCGCGAGCACGCGGAGTCGTGGATCGAGAACGACGGTCTGCGCTGCGAAGCGATTCTCGTCGCCGACTGTTGCAGCGGCGGCGCCGAACTCTCGGCTGACCGCCAAATCGAAATCCCAAATGACGCGGAGACCGGGGTAAGCGGCTGCGAGGCGGCCCGTCCGCTCATCTTCCGGGTCGATGCTGACGGCAAACAGGGCGGCGTTCTCGTCGTCGAAGACACTGGATCCAATGATCTGGAAGCCGTCCAAGACTCTGCGACCAACGTCAAAGCCCGCGGAGCCGAAGAAAGTCACAACGACGTAGCGGCCCCCAACGGTGTCGAAATGGTAGGCCGGGTTGATATTGCTTCGCGCAACGAACCACGGCGCGGCGGCGCCGACTTGGAGTTGAGGCACGGGAGTCTAGCCTTCTCGTGAATCGAAAGACGACGAGAGCAATCGACCACGATTATCTTATCGCCGATGTGGCTCAATCAGTATTCGAAGTGCGCTCGTATTGCCGCGATTGCCACCGGCCCACGGTCGCGATTGTACGCCGGGTTGTTCACGCCTTGAAAGTCGAGCGTGACGATGATCCCTTGACGCACGTGCACGCTATAGAAGGTCTCGACGATCTGCTCATAGCCATATTTCAGAGCACCATCGCCGACGATGAACCCGACGCCGCCACCGCCCAGGTAGTTGCGATGCTCGCCGGACAGACCGTTGAAGACGACGGCGAGGCCGACGCGATCATCGGGTCGCGCCCAACTGGTTCCCTTGCAGAGAAAGCCGATCGACGCGGTCCGATCGATTTCCGTGAACGCCCAGGTTTCGGTAGCGCCGTCGTTCCAGCCTGCCCGTGCGAAAGCCCCGACGTCGTCATTCAGTTCTTGCTCGAAGTTCAGCCCGAAGCCGTACTTCATGCGGTACGCACGGGTGGACGTAATGTCCGGCGTCGAGCCATTGGAGAACAGGATCGCGTCGCGATAGCTGCCCATGTGCGCGTTGTTCAGATAGGCCAGCAACCGCAATTTGCCGGGCCGGTCGTCGGCTGTGAATCGCAGTTCGACTTCCATGGCCTGGCCGTTGGCTTTCAGGAACTTCGGGTCGATTTCGGAGCCGTTCGCTTCGGTCGGCTCGCCGAACGCGCCGTAACGCCAGGCCCAGTCTTTCTGAATGAACTCCAACGCGAAGCCATAGGTGTAGCCGCGCGTGTTGGCCGGATAGTCCCAGGCCCCGTTGGCCATCAGCGACCAGTTGAGGAACTGCGTGCGCGGATCGTGACTGTATGAGTTGTCGTCGAAGACATCCGTGGCCGCGAACTTGCCGGCGCGAAACGTGAACCGATTGACGTCGCGCTTGCCCGCAAGTTGGTTTGGCCCTTCCTCGACATCTTCTTGCCCGCCGCCGAGGCCGATCGTTTGACGGAAGAATGCTCGGGCCACATAGGGCGTCGGCTCGGGATGGCCGACGCGTGTCGCTTCGCCATTGGGAAAGCCGGCCATGCCCGTGGTGCCGCTGAGTCCGCGGCCGCCAGATACTTCGGGGTTGAACACCGCGTCGGCGCCATCCCAAAATTTGGCATCGAAATAGATGGTCGCCGTCTCTGTGGTGCGCTGATTGAGGATGGGCAGCAGGCTCTTCGATCCCTCATACGGCGAACGGAATTTCCAGTTGCCCTGGGAGACGACTGTGCCTTGGGCATGAGCGCTGAGCCATTCCGGCCACAAGTCGCCGGCCTTGTCGTCTTTCTTGTCCGGCTCGTCATCCTTACCTTTGGGCTTCGCCTCACCCTCGTCCGGGGCATCGCCCTTCGATTTCTTACCCCGGTCCTTCCCTTCGCCCGGTTCCGCGCTCTTGTCGGGCTGACCCGTCCTCGCCAGTCGCACTGGCGGAAGCGTCAATACGTCATCCTGGGCACTGGTCGTGCCGCAGCAGACAAGCGCGATTCCGACAATCGCGATGATCGCGAGTTTACGGCGCATGAATCATTTATCGACGGGGCCACGACGAATCTAAACACGACGGCGGAATAATCGATACCGTTTACCACCAGGCCACCTTCCTGGAGCAACCCTCGATGAGCCGTTACTTCCCGTCGCCTGCCGAGTGCGGGCATCACACCATCTTTGGCAACATCCCCGCCCGCACCTACGCTGGCGAGCATCTGCAATTGTCGTTGGTCGAGATCCCGCCGGACGGCATCGTTGAATGGCACGCGCACGTCAATGAACAAATGGGAATGGTGGTTACCGGTCGAGCGCTGTTTCACATCGGCGACGAGGTCCGCGAACTCGGGCCGGGCGACATGTACCTGATGCCCAGCAACGTGAAACACAAGGTGATCCCGGTCGGCGGTCCGGTTCGGGCGCTCGACGTGTTTTGTCCGGTGCGCGATGAATATCGCTAAATCGACACAAATGGCAGTCATAGCCGGGTTTGCGCAAATCGGAATGCCGACAAGCATCGGCGAATATGCCACAAATGCCGGTCGCCGACAATTCGATCGACCCTCTGTTACCCTGTTTTTTGCGCATCGGGGACGAAAAAAAGCTATTCTGCGGGTTGTAGGGCTTGACGCCCGGACACGCTTTCGCACCGGATCGAGATGCAGTCTCCGACCGAGCTAATCACGTTCTTGACGCGTTATCAGTTCCTCGGTGCCCAGCAGGGCGAGGCGCTGAATAAAGATCGCTCGCGGTACGTTTCTTCCGTTCAGCTGTGCGGCGAGTTGGTTCAGAAGGGCTGGCTGACCCCGTATCAACAAGCCCAGCTGCTCTCGGGCAACGGCGACAAGCTTATTATCGGCTCCTATCGTGTTCAAGCTCCTCTGGGTGAGGGCGGCATGGGCATGGTCTTCAAGGCCATCCAGCCGAAGCTCGATCGCATCGTCGCCCTCAAGGTGATTCGTCCGCAGGTGCTGGCCGCACGGCCCGAGATCCTGTCACGGTTCCAGCGCGAGGCCCGAGCCATCGCGCAGTTGAACCATCCGAACGTCGTGATCCTGTTCGACGCCGACGAGGCAAACGGGACGCACTTCATCGCCATGGAATATGTCGAGGGTCAAACTCTCGAAAAGATGGTGCGGACGCAGGGCCCGCTATCGATCAAGCAGGCCTGCGAATACATGCGGCAGTCGGCCCTGGGTCTGCAACACGCTTATGAAGTCGGCCTCGTTCACCGCGACATCAAACCGTCGAACATTCTGGTAGCACAGAAGGCTTCCGGCGCTCCGGCCTCATCATCGTCTTTGCGTCTGAGCCGCCCCACGCTGGTCACTGTTCGCGATCGCGACCGCAAGCAACAAACGTCGATGTCGAGCGCCAAGCTGTCGCAGACCTGGGGCCAGGTCAAAGTCCTGGACATGGGCCTGGCCCGCCTGACCGACGGCGGCGAAGAAGAACGGCCTCAGCAAGAATACACGCCGCTCACGCGGGCCGGGGCACTGCTCGGCACACCGGACTTCATCTCACCGGAACAGGCACGCGACGCCCGCAACGTCGACATTCGGGCCGACATCTATTCGCTCGGTTGCACACTCTACTACTGTCTTACGGGCAA
>DATANR010000116.1:0-8426 GCA_036266155.1 Gemmataceae bacterium
TTCGACGTCATTATCGGGCCGCTGACGCGGCTCCGCTCGCCAATCACTTCGCTTCAAACACTCGCCGCAGACAGCTTCGCCAGTCGACGTCTCAGGTTAGCAACCGAAATCGTCACGGCCCGATCATCGCCGACGAAGTCGAAGTGGATTTGGGCTCCATCTATCGTGATGCCAAGGCCCGGCGGACCATCGGGGACGCCGAGAAGCTCGCGCAGTGATTCTTGTGTCAATGAATAGAATCGCCCGCCGAGGCGAAGTTGCACGCAGTTGCCCTTGTCGGAAATTAGTGCGGACGGTGCAGAACGACTCATGTTCAATCGCCTCCTGATCGCTCACCAGGATTATACCCGACGGCCCTCGTACTGAATGATCCAGATTTCTTCTTGGTCGAATTCATCCTTCAATCGCGCCTTCTCGGCGGACCAGAAGCCCAGATCGCGGCGTGAGTGGCCGATCTCGTAGACCCAATGCTCGTCGGTGTAAAGCTGTCCCGATGCGCCAAGCCAGGCGCCTTCGGCCTGTCCTTTGCGTGTCCATCCGCCAAATCGACCGATCATGCGCGCGTGAAATGCTCGATATGCCCGGCGAGCATACGGGCGACCAAATTTATCGCGCTTTGGTAACAGAACCTGGGTGATGAACGGCATTCTTTGCAGCGAGTGATTGGGGTTATTGGGCAATGGCGAGCGGAGCCGCGTCAGCGGCCCGATAATGACGTCGAAAATATTATCGGGCCGCTGACGCGGCTCCGCTCGCCAAACGCTCACTTCCCCGCCTTCAACTCCTGTTCGCTCGTCAATGCAAAATACAGCCCGTGTGGGTCGTTGCCGTTGACGATCTTGATCAGGATTGAGTTCGCACCCTTCTTCAACTTCACCGCAAACTTGTTCCGGCCCGGCTCGGCCGCGAAGTGGTCGCGGTTTTCGAAGACCTTTTCGCCATTCACGAAAACCTTCACGCCGTCGTCGTTGCCCATCAGGATTTGGCCGTCCTGATCCGCGGGCGACTCGATCACCTTGTACAAGTACGACGCGCTCATCGGCGATTTGGCGCCGTAGTGGGCCATCAGGTCGAGGTAACCGGTGCCGCCTGTGCGGACGACGCCCCATTCGACCTGCCCATCGCGGCCCTTGAGCTTCCGGGTCAGGTCGACAGCCGGCAGTTTCTCAAGGCCGAGGTCCGTGTCGAGCGCCGAATCGCTGGCGTCGTTGGCAAACGGGCCGAGGATGTGCCACGAGTCTGGCGTCAGCGACGCGGTCTTGAGCGTGAGCATGTATTCGACCAGGTCGATCAACTCGTCTTCGGTCAGGGCAGCGACGAGGTTGTCCGGCATGATCGAGACGAGGCTCTTCTGCTTCGGCCCGTCGACGTCTTTCAGGGCGAACGTGTAGTCCTTGCCGTTGGCGTCGCGCAAGGTCAGGCTCGTTTCGGTCTCGGCGACGAGCAGGCCGGTGACGGTTTTGCCGTCGGTCGTGTTGACCTTCCATTGCACGTACTGGTCGGCGATCGCTTTCGAGGGGAAGAGGATCGACTCGAACAGGTTCTCCTTGCTCGCCTTCTTGCCGATCATCGACTGATCGGGCCCGATGTTGCCGCCGACGCCGCGAACCATGTGGCAACGCAAGCACTGGGCTTCGCCCTTGAGACTTGTCGCGAGCACCTTTTCGCCGCGAGCGGCGTTGCCGGTGCGTTGGGCCAACACGGCAGGGCTCGGCAATTTCTTTGGGTCGAGCTTGCCGGGGGCGGGGAAGAGGAGCATCGCCTTATTGCGTTCGCCCTGGAAGGGGCTGTTGCGCAACAGCCGGCCGGCGTCGGCGACGAGCGTGTCCGGCATCTCGTTCTTTTCCTTCAGTTGCAGGAGCAGCGCCGTTCCTTGCCGCGAGCCGACGAGGGCGATCAGCGCCGAGGTTCGCAGCTCGGCCGAGGTCTTCGCGTCGGTGACGAGCTTGTGCAACAGGTCGAGCGATTCCTTACCGCCGGAGTTCACGCCGGTGCCGGCCACGTATTCGCCCATCGCGGTGACGGCCGCGGGACCGACCACGGGATCGGAGACCAGTTCTTCCAGCTTGTGGAAATACTTGACGTGGTGCAGCTTGCCGATGACTTGCACGGCCAGGATGCGCGTTTCACGAGCCGACGCCTTGTTGCCGGCGATCTCCTCCGCGTCGCTGGCAATGCCGCAGTCCGGGGCCGCGAGGCCGATCTGCAGGCCCAGGTCGACGGTGGTCTTGCTCTTGAGCAGCCCGCTCACGGCGCCATACAGCTCTTCCGACTTGTTCAGGTCCTTCCACTTCGTCGGCAGATACGTCTTCAAGTTGTCGATAGCCCGCGTCTTGATTTCGGCCGGCACTTCGCGGCCGAGCAGGGCGAGCAGCGTCTTGCCAGCCGCCGGGTCGTCGTTGACCGCGAGGATGTCGACGATGCGGCCCTTCTGAGCCGGCGTCAGCTTCGGGTCTTCGAGCAACTTGCCGAGCCGCGGCAACACCGACGGCGGCCGCAGTTCCCAGACGAGGTCGGCAACCTTGTCGTTCCACTCGGGGAAGTGCTTGTCGAAGTCGGCGAGGATGGCCTTGCGCCGGTCCGGATCGGTCCCGCAAGCGATGTTCAGGGCGGCACCGTAGAAGATGTCTTGGCCGTCGTACTTCTTGGCGAGGGTGTAGAAAAGTACTCGACCTTTCTCGACGTCGAGGCGCGGTACTAGCAGGGCAAACTCGCGGTACACGGCGGTACTTGCGTTCGGCTCTTTCTCTTCCGCTGCGAGTTCGCCTTCTACCCCAATCGACCAGTCGCGGGGATCGTCTCTGAAGGGCATTCGTCGGATGAAGTACGCTCGGACATTCACATCCTTTTCGAGCTTCTCACCGACCTGCTCGAACTTCTTTAAGACGTCTTCCGGCACCAATTCACGGATCTTGTCGTTGACACCTAGCAGGTAGTTCGCCCGCGCAACGAGGACTGGATCACCCGAGGCGAACCCCATCAAAGCAGTTACATCGCGGTCGTCTTTCTTCATTGACCGCATGTGATCGATGGCCATCCACCGTGTCGCTTGATTCGGCGAGCCTAGAGTGGCGAGGACGTTTTGCTTGTTATCTAACTTCACTTCCGGCACCTTGTGCCCCCTGTGCCCCTTCGGCGTGACGCGGTAGATGCGGCCGCGGGTCCAGTCGCCCATGCCGTGGCCGCCGACGCCGGGGTCATACCAGTCGGCCAGCATCACGCTACCGTCCGGGGCCACACAGACGTCGCTCAGGCGGAACCACGAGTCGGTGCTGGTGATCAGGTTCTCTTTGTCGAGTTCGTAGCCGGCCCCCTTCGGCTTGATGTGGAAGCAGCGGAACTCACGCGGGCCGGCGTCCGTGTGCAGGAGTTGGCCGCGATACTTTTCGGGCAGCAGCGTCCCTTCGTAGAAGCAGATGCCGGTCGGGCTGCCGAAGCCGGTCCGCAGCGTTTTGTGGACGATGCCCGGCTGCTCCTCGTGCCAGTGCGTCTGGCCAGGCCCCCGTGGATAGTAGCCGTAGTTGCCGCCCGGCATCACGTAGCAGATGCGCGTCTGCTGGTTGCCATCGTCGTCGTTGTCGCTCAGCCAGATTTCACCGAACGAGTTGACGCAGCACTCGTAATTGTTGCGGAAATTGTGCGCGAGCAGTTCGAGATTGGTGCCGTCCATGTCGCAGCGCCACACGGTGCCGGCCTGGCAGTCCTTGTCGCTCTTGTAATACTTGCGGCCCTTGCCATCGGAGGATTGCAGCCCGTTCACGCCGGTGTCGCCGACCGTGAAGTAGAGCTTGCCATCGGGCCCGATGTTGATGCCGTGGACGCCGTGATCGTGATCGAAGCCGCCGAAGCCGGTCAGGAATTTCTTCGGCGGCCCGTCGGCCTTGCCGTCGCCATCCTTGTCTTCGAACACGAGGATGTCCGGCGACTGGCAGACGAAGACCTTGTACGAGAACGCCCCCTTCTTGTCGGGATTCGGCGACGCGGCGACGCAGATGCCGATCGGCCCATAGAGTTCCGGGCCCTGGTAGAACGTGATCGCCTCATCCGCTTTGCCGTCGCCGTCCTTGTCGACGAGGATCTGGATGCGATCCCCCGCGGGCCGATTGAGCGGCTTCTTGAACATCTTGTTGCGATAGTTCACCGCCTCGGTGACCCAGACGCGGCCGAGATGGTCGACGTCCATGCTGGTCGGATTGATGACCATCGGCTCGGCGGCGAACAGTTCGACCTGCAGTCCGTCGGCGACCGTCATCGATTTGACGGTGTCTTCGGGGGATTTTTGGGAGAAGGCGGCGGGCGCTACGCCGCAAGCGGCGAGGACGATGAGGAACCGACGGGGCATGGGGAGACGCTCCGGAAGGATGAGCGAGGGGGCGGGGTGGGGGAAAGTGTACCCGAGGGGCTAAACGCCGAACAGCGGGCTTTCTTCGAGAGGGGTGATGTCGGTCAGGAAGACGATGGGGACGCGGTCGTGGACACCGTAGTGACACGCCAAATTCCAGTGCAACCCGCGATATTCGGTGAGCTTCGCATCGGGCCTATGGCGAATGGGATCACCCCATTTGCGCGGCACATTGACGAGCCGCCAAGAGATTTCTTTGATCGCCTTTGCAGCCTGTGGAAACAAACCCTGAGGCTTTGCCGCAATGAGCAATTGCTGAATCCGCTCAAGAATCGCCTGCGACGGCTGAAACTCGAAAGGCGGTGACGGATCGGGGATCATGGTTCCCTCGTCAGCGGATCAATGCCGAGACTTTGAAGGAACTTTAGCCCGGAGCCGGGAACATGGTTGCGCATCATCTCCATGTACTCCTCGTCGCTCGTCTCCTTTGGCGCCGGAACCCTGGCGCACAAAATGTCCCGCAATTCCTTCCGCTCACGCCGCAGGTCGGCGACATCTTCCTCCAACTCCGCGATTCGGCGGCGCAGCTCGTCTTCAACAGTGAGTGTCATGTCAGTTCTCCAGATTCACCCGTATCATATCGCAGCGCCGCAAACACCTCAACTTGGCGATTAGTCATTTGCCAAGAGCCATCTCCTTCGCCCGTTCACGCGTCGTCACGTACAGCGCATTGCCCCGTTTCACCATCGCCAGCTCCGCCATGTCGGCGAGCAGTTCGACGGCGTGGTCGAGCGGCACGTTCACCAGCTTCGCGGTCACGAGCACGTCGCCGCGCTCGGCCAGGTAGGGGGCGAGCAGGATCGTCCGGTCGAACTTGTCGGCCAGTTCCTCCACGATTTTGCGGATCGGCGTCTCGGTGAAGGTCATGCGCACCAGCGGCAGCGCATCGCGAACGGCGGCTTCCGCGTCGTCGCCCGTCTCACCCAGTTCCGCCCGCCGGGCCGCCCGCGTCGTGATGACCAGATGCGTGTCTTTGACCAGATAACAGCCGTCGACCTGCTTCAAGATTGCCGCGAGCACTGTGGCGACCTTCACGTCCGTGAGCTTGTCGAGCTTCACCATCGCGGCCCGGACATCTTCGACGCCCGCGGCCTTGAAGGCCTGCGTGTCGAGAATGATCTTGCCCGTCAGCCCGTGCTGCTCCGCCAGCTCGGTCAGCACGAGATCGAGGGCCGCGTCGATCGGCTCCTTGAGCGTGACCGTCTTGTTCAACTTGGTAATGAGTTCCGGCGGCCCGGAAGCGAAGACAGGGGCGGTCGCCAGGAGCAGGAGGCAGAGCGGACGGATCATGTTGTGGGTCTCGGGAGTGTCCCTCCCTTATAGCGGATCGGCGGCGAGCGGTCGAGAGACGGAAGTTTTTCGCGGGTACACCCTTGCAATCTGCTCGCCGGTTCGCGAAGCTAGGCCCGAAGAACCTCGTCCGTCCCTTCCTCTCCCGGAAGACCCGTCCCGATGAGCACTCCCACCAATGGCGATGGAACCGACTTCAAGCCGTACGTGCCGGATGAAGCCAACATCCACGAGTTCACGTGGGCGCCGATTGTTTTCGGCACCTTGCTCGGCATCATCTTCGGCGCCTCGTCGATCTACCTCGTTCTGAAGGTCGGCTTGACGGTGTCGGCGTCGATCCCGGTCGCGGTGCTGTCGTTCACCTTGTTCCGGGCGCTCGGAGCGTTCGGCCTGCGCAAAGCGACGATCCTGGAGAACAACACGGCGCAAACGGCGGGATGCGCCGGTGAATCGATCGCGTTCGGCGTCGGCCTCATCATGCCGGCGCTGCTGCTGCTCGGCTTTGACATCGACATTGTGCGCGTGATGACGGTCAGCGTGCTCGGCGGCTTGCTGGGCATTTTGTTCATGATTCCGCTCCGACGAGCCTTCATTGTCAAGCAGCATGGCAAGCTGAAATATCCCGAAGGGACCGCGTGTGCGGAAGTGCTCATCGCCGGCGAAAAGGGCGGCGCGACGGGCATGATGGTACTGATCGGATTTGCTCTCGGTTTCGTCTATCAGTTCTTGGTCAAGGGCCTGGCGCTCTTCCAGGAGGAACTGGCGCGTCCGCTGTACGGAGTCGTGAAGGGCAAGATCGTCGGCCTCAAGGGCGCCAGCTTTTCGATGGAAATGAACGGCGCCTTGCTGGGCGTTGGCTACATCATCGGTCCGCGAATTGCGTCGATCATGGTGGCCGGCGGCGTGCTGGCGTATCTGGCGATTGGTCCAACCATCGCTTATTTCGGGGAAAATCTAACCGAACCGCTGGCGCCCGCGAAGACCGAGTGGGTTGTCGAAACAAAAGACAAGGATGTTCCAAGTGAACAAATCGGCCTGCTCGCTGGGGCGGCCGCTGATGTTGCGAACAAGACGGAAGTGGACAAGGGGCTCATTCGCAACATGGATGAAGTAAGATTGCGAAAAAACTACATCCTGTACATCGGAGCTGGGGCAGTTGCCGCGGGCGGCATTATCAGCATGTTCAAAGCCCTGCCGGTTATCTTTGGCGCCGTGGCGGGTGGCCTTCGCGATTTGCGTGGCGGCCGTGGGGGCGTGAGTGGCCGGCGGACCGAGCGCGACCTCCCCATGATTATCGTCGTGGTGGGGAGTCTCATCCTTGTTGCGCTCTTGGCAGCGATACCGCAACTCGGCCTGGGCCTATCGCTCACTGGATTCGCTGGCGCATTCATGATCGTCGTGTTCGGTTTCCTTTTTGTCACCGTATCGAGCCGGCTGACCGGCGAAATCGGCTCGTCGTCGAATCCGATTTCCGGCATGACGGTCGCGACGTTGCTTCTCACCTGTTTGATTCTGGTCGCGCTCGACGCCGGCGGCGTGCTGACGATCGGCAAGGAAATCAAGCTGACGGCCCTGATGATTGCTGGCGTCGTGTGCATCGCGTCGTCCAATGGCGGCAGCACCGCACAGGCACTCAAGACCGGACACTTGCTCGGAGCCACGCCGAAGTATCAACAACTTTCCATCTTGATTGGCTCTTTGGCGTCCGCCGCGGCGGTCGGGTTCGTGTTGCTCTATCTCGACCGGGCCGGGACGACTTATACGACCAAGGATCTGCCGGTCGCGGTGATCGATGTGAAGACGCTCTCGGAAAAGGACCACGTGCGCCGCGGACAGTACGTGGACGACAACAAGACGTATCACGTGCTAAGCGTCGGTGAAAATGAAGACTACCGGGCCGGCGACATTAAGGTTCCCGCTGGCCGTTATCTCGTCGATGACGCCGGCAAGATTGCCTATCGCGCCGACCCGGCAATCAACGGCTCGCTTAAGAAGGACGACCAGGGTCAGAAGCAGACGTACAAGTTTGATGCTCCGAAGACCCGGCTCATGCAGCTTATTATCGACGGTGTTCTCGATGGCAAGCTGCCGTGGGATCTCGTGCTCATTGGCGTGCTGATCGCGTTGACGCTGGAATTGATTGGCGTGCCAAGTTTGCCGTTCGCGGTCGGCGTCTATCTGCCGCTGTCGTCATCGACGCCGATCTTCGTCGGCGGACTGATTCGCTGGCTCGCGGACAAATTCGGTCGCCGAACGGAGGCCGAGGGTGACAAGAGCCCCGGTGTCTTGCTGGGGTCTGGCTACATCGCCGGCGCATCGATTGCGCTGATGATTGTCGCCTTCTTCAACTTTGACGAAGACCTGGTCAACTGGCTCGATCTGAGCAAGAACCCGCACGTCGGGGAGATGATGAAGCCCGTGATCGAAAAATGGAGCGAATGGATGACCGTCGGCGCATTCGGCGTTCTTTCGATCATTCTGCTCGCGATTGGGGCGCGCAAGATGCGGTTGCCGGGCGATCGAAACTGAGCAAGGCGTATGTCCGAGGACTTTGACGCGCTGCTGGCGGCTGACGGCTTTGAAATGAGATGAAACGGATAAGTCAAAATGGGCGCTTTTGGGGATTCATTACTAGACAGAGTTAAATCGTGGAACTCTCGTTGCCGGTGCGAAGACGGCGGCACGGGCCCTATTAGATGGCGCGGCTTTCGAGGTTCCTGGCGCTAGAATTCTG
>DATANR010000117.1:0-30095 GCA_036266155.1 Gemmataceae bacterium
GTGTTCTCCGCTTCGCCGCTGTCGAAGATCAACCCGCCAGCGATCATGCCGACACGGGGATCCTCGGGAGGCGCGGACGATGCCGTGAAGAACGGTATTCCCTTTTCATCTAGGGTTGGGGTCATGATAATGCGCGCCGTCCGACGCCGACGCCTTCCGTGCTGGTGAACTCCGTGAACGATTCCAGCTCGCATCCGGCAAGAGCCATGAACGGGCCCAACTCGTCTTCGTTGCGAGCGAGCAATGCCTGGAAGAACTCACCCTGCAGAGTGTTCTTCAGCAGGATGTTGTGGCATACCACGACAGCCCCGGGGGCCAGCCGCGGAAGCGCGTGTCGGAGCAGAGGGGCGTAGACGCGCTTGCCTCGTTGCTCCGGATCGGGGTGGTCACGCGGGTTCTCGGCGTCGATGACGACCAGGTCGAAATTGTCCGGGGTATCGTCGAGGAATCGTTCGCCGGTAATCGTGGCGAACTCGACGCCGCCCGATGAACCGAATTTGCCGAGGTTGGCCTGGGCGACGCGCTGCGCATTCTCATCGGGGTCGATCAGAACGGCCCGCCCTCCGCGCTCGAGTATGCCTGGTAGCACCCACGAGGCCCAGTAGCCGTAGTATGAGCCGAGGAAGGCGGCGCGCCGGGGTTTAAGGATGTCCCCGAGGGCGAACAGCAGGATCGCTTCCTCGGGGTAAATGTATGTGGGGTAGCCGCCGTGGTCGTAATGGTTCGTCGCTGCGATCATTTCGCTGCACCTATGACGATCGTATTCCGGGGTCGGGATGACGGCATTCCGAGCGAGGTCCGCCAGGGCCGAGGCAACGAACGCGTCCCGGTTGCGCGGCATCCGCTTGGCGAAATGAACATCGCCGGGTGGAAGTCCGGCGGCGATTAACGTTGGAGCCATCATGTCAAGGAACAACGCGAATTCGGAGTGCGGAAGCTCTCCGTCACAATAAGACCGGTATTCCGGTCGCTGCCCGATCAGACGGTGAATCAGGTTGAAGATTGGCCCGCTTACGCGGGTCCGGGCATCGGCAGGAACAGCAACCATGAGACGTGCCTCTCTTTCCGGTCACACTCAGGGAGACGATCAGGCTCGTAGAACACACCAGGCGTTATTTTCACATCGGGCTACTCAGTTGAAACCGTCTTGCTGCCAGGGTTTCTCCGGTAGTGCGAGACTCCTGCGTAAATGTTCAACTACGGCACGTACTCACTTGTGGGTTTTCCATCTGGGACCGGTCCGGGCCAGCGTGCTCGGTTGATGAGATCGCGCTCTCCACAGAGTCGCCACAGCTCCTCGACGATGTGCGGCACCAGTGGTGTCATCAACTTTAGCAGAGCTTTCGCCGCACCGCCGAGGGCTACCAAATCGTGAGGAGCGAGCGCCCCCTCCGGGGCGCGGGCTTCCCGGTCGAACTGCGTCAACCGCTCGAACAGATACATCACATTCTTCGCGGCCAGGTGCGGCTCGTGCCGCGCGTAATTGAGTGTGATCCGTTCCACCGCCGTGTCCAGCCAGGACTGAAGTTTCCGCCGCCGGGATGCTGCCGCCGTGCGGAGGTTGGCCTCAGGCAGACCGGAGGTGTTAGCGGAAAGCGTCTCTTGCCGTGCGTGGAAGAAGTTCCAGACCTCGTTCAAGAAGGCGCTCGCCCGCTGAACGCACCGGTCCGACCAGTTCAGGTCATTCTCTGGGGCCGCGGCGGCCATTACGCCGAAGCGCAAAGCGTCGGCACCGTATGCGGCAATCAATTGATCCGGGTTGACCTGATTCCGTGCGGACTTGCTCATCTTCTGGCCACTTTGCTTCACCATGCCGATGGCGAGCAGATAGTCAATTGGCTCATCGTGTGCCAGGTGCCCAAGTGCCGTCAACGCTCGCGCCATCATGCGGGCGTGGAAGAAGCAACTCCGCGCCTGGTCGATCCCGCCGACCATGAAGTCCACCGGCATCCAGTAGTCGACGCTCGGGGGATGAAATGGCAGGTCGTTGTCGAGGTCGCGGCAGTGCCAGAGGAACCACCACGGACTGGAGTACGCTTCCAACGTGTCTGTATCCCGCCGGGCGAGTGCGCCACATTTTGGGCAACTCGCCCGAACGAAGTCCTCGTGCAACTCCAGCGGATTGTTGGCGTCACCGAGTTCTACATTGAGTGGCAACACGACCGGCAACTCGGCATCGGGAACTGGCACCGCGCCGCAAGCCGGGCAGTGGACGACGGGAACGGGCGTGCCCCAGTACCGCTGGCGTGCGATGTTCCAGTGACGCAACCGGTAGCGGACGCTTGGCTTCCCTTGCCCAATGGCAAGCAGAGCATGCAGGATTTCGCGGCGACCTTCATCCAGCGTTTTCCCTTCCCAGGGAGCTTGCATGACCCAGTCCGCTCCGTAATCAGCGGGGTCCTCCGACCTCAAGTGCGAAGGCGACTTAAGAATCGTCGTGGAGGGCAAATTCAGTGCGGCCGCCACTCGACGGGCAACCCGGTTGTGGCCTGAACAACCCGCCATCACACCATCCGCCGATTCGATAAGGTCGAGTACGACCAGGGGGATCGCCTCGTGGGTAAGAGGGTTGACCACCTTGGCCGTCAGCTGAAAGGCTTCTGACTGCGACAGGCTCTGTTTGCGCGATTCGCGGGTGGCAAGTGTGCGCTCGTCGAACGCATCGAGTCCCGACATTTCCACTGTCGTCAGGAGGCCGGCGGTTCGAAGTTCGGCCAGGATCGGGTGCTGAAGGCTGACGCTGACGAACGTGATGGCCGGAAGCAAAGCTGGTTCTTCCAAAAACACGGCGACGGACAGGTCGGCGCGGCCCGCGATTGTGAATTGAACCTCAATCCCTTCCCGGCGACCGATCCAATCGGCCTGGACCGTCTTGACGCTGTCCGGCCAACCCTCCAGGCCGGCCGTGCCGTCGAGCATGGAGTCGGCGAAGACCGTTTCGTCCACGAACCACTGCTTCGTTAGACGGCTGACGACCGCCTGCCGGCACCGCCAGCACCGCCCGTTCTCTACCAGGCTGTCAGCCAGGGAGAGTTCACAAGTCGGGCACCAGTTGACCCTAGACTGCTGGCGGAAGGCGTGCCCGGCGCGGACGAGTTCATTGAACACCCACTGCACCCAGCGGTAGAACGGCGGCTCGTGGTAGCCGCAGATCCGTCGCGTGTCGTGGCCAAGGCCGAGGCGGACGAAATCCGCTCGCATGCTCGCCATGCACCGCTCAGCCAGGTCGCGCGGGTGAACCCCCTCCTCACGCGACGCCAACTCGTTTGGCAGGCCGAATGAGTCGAATCCGGTCGTGTAAAGAACGTTAAACCCCGCCATGCGGCGAAATCGCGCGTCGACATCCGCGATCACGTAGTTACGGACATGTCCCAGGTGCAATCGTCCGTTTGCGAACGGCGGCAGTTCGACTATGAACCACTTCTGCTTACGATCATCGCGGTCCGCGCGGAACATGCCCTCCACCTCCCACCGCATCTGGTAGTTGCGTTCCACGGCCTCGAACGGGTATCCCGGCGCCTTCGGTCGGTTCATGCCTTCCCTCTCGACCGCCAGTCGGGTCTGTGCCATTCAACGGTTCGCTTTTTTGTGGGCACTCAGACCGACTGCCGGACACGAAAAAAAAGTCAAGGAAAAACGTTTGCGTTGACTTGATTCACCAGCATACGATGTCGACATATCATGTTCCAACACATACTTTCCGCGATTTGCTTACGTGACTGGTTAGCGCCACTGGTTTGACGTGTGGTGACGACAAGATCGTTTCACACCGCGACGTATCGTGCCTTCTGTTTCCCGTCGCGATGCCATGATCGACAACTGACCCTTCGCGGAAGGTGACGAGCCAGGCAAGCGACCCATGAAAACCGCCCCACGAATCGCCGTCGTGACGAAGTTCCCGGATTGGGATCGAAAGGCAACCGCCCGGGTCGGCCCCCGGCGGGTGCTCGATTCGGCCGTGGACAACTGCGAGGTGTACTACTTCCCTCCCGAGTTAGTCCCCGTTATCCGCCACCCACTTGTCGAAGCCTTGGGTCCGGCCGTGACCAGGGATCTGATCATCCGCCACCTGTATCGTTATCTGGATTTCACCGCGCACCTGGAGTTTGAAGTGGTCAACTCGGTTGCGATGAAAATCGCTCTCGGCAAGGCGGGCGTGGTCGTGCCCGATGTCATGCGGGCGGATGCCTTCAAGCTCTACGAGGATGAAGCGCATCACGCCCAGTTCTCGGACGACCTCCGGCGTCAGGTTGAGGCCGCTACTGGGGTCGTGGCCAACATTGAAGGCGATCCGCCCTTCCTCTCGAAATTGCGGCACATCCAGGCCTCGCTGCCATACGAACTGGCCGCGTCAGCCGAGATGCTCTTCACGGTCGTCTCCGAGACTCTGATATCGAGTACTCTCAACGCCATTCCGAAGGATCAGCGCGTGGCCACGGCCGTGCGCCAGGTCGTGCGAGACCACGCCGAGGACGAAGGGCTCCATCACGCCTATTTTACAGCGTTTTTCGATTGCTTTTGGCCCCAAGTCAGGCAGCCTCACCAGGAGATGTTGGGAGCGTTGATCCCCCGCTTCATCCGCATTTTTTTGGAGCCGGATCGGCGTGGGCTGTACGATGCCCTTCGCGCACAGCGGCTAACTCCCGACCAGGCCGAACAGGCCGTGGAGGAAAGCTACCCCGAGTCGCTTCTCGCCGAGGACGCGAGGTACGCGGCCCAGGCGACGATCGCGATGGTGGAACGGCATGGGCTTCTCGAAGACTCGTGTGTACGGGATGCCTTCGTCGCCTACGGACTAATTCGGCGCTCCTCGTGAGGGCCATTCCGCATCCGGGACCGCCATGAAATTGATGAAACTCAGCGACGCGATCGGGATCGAGGCGACCAGCATCGATCTCATGCACCCGATCGCCGACAGCGACTTTCAACGCCTGTACCGGGGCTGGCTCGATTCGACGATCCTCCTGGTGCGCGGGCAGAATCTGACACCCGAAGGGTTGATCTCGTTTTCCCGACGGTTCGGTGAGCTGATGGTATATACGCGGTCGGAAAACGCGATGCGGAGTTACCCGGAAATCTTGATACTCTCCAACATCCTTCGAGAGGGTCGACCCATCGGGGCCGCCGTGAGCGGCCGGTATTGGCACACAGACGGACACTACCTCGAAACACCGCCGGCCGCTTCGTTCCTATACGGTGCCGAGGTTCCCCCGGTCGGGGGCGATACCTGGTTCGCCAACATGTATTCCGCGTACGACTCGCTTGCCGAGGAAATGAAACGGCGGCTGGTCGGTTTGAAGGTCGTCATCAGCCGGGTTCAGTCGCGGCCTTACAACTATCCCGACAAGCCGCCCGTGACAGAGGCCGAGCGAGCCGCCTGGCCGGACATGCCGCAGCCGATGGTCCGCACGCATCCCGAATCCGGGCGCAAGGCGTTGTACGTCGGGGGCAACGTCCCATGGCGGATCATCGGGATGCCGGTCGAGGAGAGCGAGCCACTCGTCACCGAGCTGCAACGTCATGCGATCCAGTCGCGGTTCGTCCACGTCCATCGCTGGCAGCCCGGCGATCTCATCGTCTGGGACAACCGCAGTTGCCTGCACCGGGCCACCGAATACGACCAGATACATCACCGCCGCCTGATGTACCGGACCACCACCGTCGGTGACAAGCCGATCGGCTGAACGAACAACCTAGAAGTATCGCTCCCGCTCTCCAAATGAAGGTTCAAATCGTTATGGCTCAGATCATCCCCTCCGTCCGTGCCATCGAACCGGCCTCCAGGCGAGCGGATGCACCGTTTGATCTCCGGGCCATGCTCGCTAGTCCGGAAGAGGACCGAGATTTGGACTGGCTCAAGCAGATGGTGCAATTCGCCGTGCAACTGGAATTCGCCACCATCCCGCCCTACCTCACGGCGTTCTGGTCCGTGAAAGACACTTCGACCGCCCCGGCACCGAACGTCATTCTGGTGATCGTGCTGCAAGAGATGCTGCATATGGGCATCGTGTGCAACTTGCTGAGCAGCCTGGGGCAAACTCCGGTGATCGCAAGCCCGGGCATCGTACCGAAGTACCCCGGCCCCCTGCCCGGAGGCGTGCATCCGACGCTCCAGATCGAATTGAAGCCACTATCGAAGGACTTGATCGCGCAGACGTTCATGACTATCGAGGAGCCGGAAAGCGGGAGCGTCCGATTCGCCTTGGGGCAGACCTACCCGACAATCGGGGCGTTTTACACAGCAATCCAGGACTGCATCCGGAAGTTGCCGGGCAACCCATTCACCGGGACGAAGCAACTGACGATCGCGCGTCCCGATTTCGAGCTGACGCCGATCACCTGTCCGGCCGAGGCGATTGCCGGGCTGGCGCTCATCAAGGAGCAGGGTGAAGGGGAATCCGGCTCGCCCCTGTACGGGCCGAACCCAGATGACCTCGCCCACTACTATCTGTTCGGCGAACTCTACCACGAGAAGGCGCTCGTCCAGGTTTCGCCCAACAACTGGCAGTACACCGGCGATGCGATGCCGTTTCCGGCTCCGGATGAGATCTATCCCATGGCTCCCATCCCTGCGGGCGGCTACCCACAGAGCCTGGCGTTCGACAAGACCTTCACGCAGATGCTGGGTCAACTTCAACAGGCGTGGACGCTGGGAGGCACGCCCGGGGCTGCACAGCTGACTCTCGCTCAGGAAACGATGGGACAACTCGGGCAACTGGCCGTCGAGTTAATGCAAACGCCGGTCACTACCGGTAGCCCGCATACGATGGCGCCGTGTTTCCGATTTGTCTCGTCCTGACCCACGATGCGGAAGAGATAGAGCCAGCTCGTGCTGACCGACTGTTGCAGGACGGGAGCGACTTTTTGTGGCGGTCGCTCGACCGCCGATCACAACCCTGAAGGGAGACGACCATGGCGGCTTACCTTATCGAGTTCGACACGCTGGCGGGGCATTCACCAGGAACAGGGGCGACGTTGACACCGCCCGTTCTGAACCTGGTGGGATGGCGGTCGATTGGCGACCCAGGCGGCGGTCGGTTTATTAACCGAACGGGGGGAACGATTCGCGCGATTTATCTCAAGGCCAATAGCAGCGACAACACCCTTCAGGTGACTTCCGCTTCGGGGGGGAGGCTCTTTAACACCATCTGGGTCAAGCCGGGGGCCACGGCTGGGACGGTGTCGGAGGCTTACTTCCTTGATGGCAACGTCGCGAGTTTCGGTTCCTTCTGGATGCGGGTTCCGCCCAACACGTCCTCGGAAATTCAGCAGTGCGATGCCGGGCAGGTGTGCCCGTTCTCGGGCCAGGTCTTCGCGCAGAATCCCACCATTCCGACGGGCCAGGGCTGGACGGAAATCCGGTCGCTCGCCGCGCCCCCGACCTCCGTGTGGGGCGACTTGCTCTCCGCGACGCCCTCCGAGTACCGTTCGATTGATGCCTACGGCGAGACACCTGATGGGCAGCATGTTCTATTCCTGTCCCACGGCGAGGTGCTGCTTTTCGACAACCAGAAGAAGACCGTGTCCCTCGTCGAGCCGAGTAAGGTCGGGACGGCACCGCCCGTCAACGCCATCCAATTCGATCCCGCGACGAAGGCCTTTCACCTCCTTCACGACGGTCGCGTGGTGAACCAGATTGGGCTGGCCCGGGTCAAGACTTCGGAGTTGGGACGATCCGCGTAACATTCGGGGTATTGCTGGCGGTTGCTGGTCCGAGTCGGAAGACCATCGACGTTCGTTTTTTCGCCGCGGGCGCTCTGACACGGACGCGAAGCCTCTAGAACCGGCATCAGTCAGTGGTCTGTGTTGCCCGACATCCCGGGCCAGGGATTCCTGCATCATCGCGCTCACTCCTGAGGCGTCGTCGCCCTCCGTTGCTGCAACGCCCGGATCACCCGCTCCTGCGCGCGTGCGGGTGGTTCTGGCTTAGCTTGAACTTGCCTTCGAGGCGCTCGGCCTCGATCCGGAAGCCGACGATCTGTGCCAACATCCGTTCGAGGTGCAACGTGGATCTATCCAGCACCCATGGACTGGGCATCGGCCGCTCGAAAACCTCAATCATCTGCCGCACGATGTCTAGCAGGGCGGCGCGGTCTTCAACGATCCGCGGCCGGCCGTAGGCATGGACGGCCTCGTAGTTCCAGGTCGGAACAACGGCATCGGCCTCGTACCAATTCGGCGATGTAGGCGTGCGGCCCGGAGAAGACAACCAGGGCCGTTCGGCCGTCGAGTTGCCGCCAGTGCGGATTCGCCCGGGCTAACATGGCCGATGAGCGTGCCGTGCGAACGCGCGGTACGATCGAGAAGCAATGGCACGTGCGTGGCGAACGATTCGCCGCCGATATCCGAGACCAACAGCCCAAAGCTGTACTGATCGATAAAGTTGTGCAGTGTGGCGGGGTTCCATTCCGGCGAACGAGTCGGGAACGTACATCGCGATTCACTCGGTGAGGGGCTGACCTCAACACGACGGTGCTTCCACCGACCGTGCGACGGTGCTGAATTCGGATCTTTCTCTCGGATGGCAGGCTCGACTTGATCTCAGACTGGGGGCCGAAATGGCTTCGGCCATCGCCCCGGTCGATCGGAATGGATTGAAAACACCGAAGTGTATCGACTACTCGAGGTCTTCGATCCACTTCGGCGTTCCACACCGGGGTTCTCGATAACCCTTTCGGCGTCGGACATCATTTCCAGAGCATCATCTCCAGAGCATCATCTCCAGAGCATCATTTCCAGAGCATCATTTCCAGAGCATCATGCAATCCTGGAACGAGCACCAAGGGCCGAACGGGTCAGCCGATTGGAGCCGCCAGAACTGGTGCCACCGAGGCTACGATTGGAGCCGCGTGTGCAACCGCCAGCGCGTGGCCCGAAAGCCGTTGCGCTGTTGGTATCGCGGCGGGTGGAATCGCGCTCGGTGGAGCCGCCGCCGGTGGAACCGCCGCTTTCGGTGGAACTGCCGGTGGAGCTGTCGCGGGTGGAACCGCCAGGTCCATTGGCACACCAGCCAATGGTAAACCCAGCATTGGTACTGCCCCGGCCGAAAGATGGACGGTCGCTTCCGCCAACATTCGAACCGCATGCGACAGCGATTCGTGGATCTCTTCGAGAGCCACTGGGTCGCTTCGTACCGCCATGGTCGTTCACCTCCTTTCCTCATCGCTAAACGCCGCGCGGCCAAGGTTCCCGGGCCGGGGGCAACGAGGTAGAAGCCCCGGACACCGATCGCCCCTATCGCGGACTGCGCCGGAGTCGAAAAACGATGAACGCACCTGACGGGATTCGAACCCGCACTCTCCAGCGCCCAAGGCTGGTGCTTTGTGGCTCTCGTTGATCCGAGGGTTCCAATCCTTTGCACTTCGCGGCATTGATGCTCTGGAAAGATGCCGGTCTGCACTCAGGGTGGTCTGCTGTTCACGCGGAGGTGCCATCAACCAGTTAAGCTACAGGTGCATGCGCGAAACAATCCTCCTCATACCACTGTATTAGGCAGTCCGGGTCTGCCAGTTACAACAACTTGTGCAACGCCGCCAGTAGGGCTTCGATGTCAGCGAGGTCGTTGTACCCCTGGACGGAAACGCGGACCCGCGGCCGGCCCTGGAAACGGTCCACCGAGACATCGATCTGGTAATCCTGGCGAAGACGCGTGCAGAGATGAACGTCGTTTACCGTCGTCGGCAGGGGCGCGCAAACGACTTGCCCGTGCCACTCCGGTGAGGGCGGATGCCAGGGCGGCACACCCGTCAGGCGGTGAATCTCAGCCTGCGCGTGCATCGCCAAGGCCTGGCAGCGGCGGCGGACTTTGTCCCAGTCATGGTCCGCCTGGAACGTGATCGCGTCGGGCACGGCCAGATACGCTGAAACGTCCCGGCTGCCTTGCCACTCGTGAAACTCCACGAATCGCGACGGCCCGGGGTTGCGTGGCTCCCAGCCCCAGCTGATCACGAGAGGGTCCAACAAATCCTGGACCGCCCGACGGGCGTAGAGGAAAGCACACCCTTTCGGGGCACAGAGCCACTTGTGGGCGATGCCGACGTAAAAATCAGGATCCAGCTCACGCAGAGAGAGTGGTAGCTGGCCAGGAACGTGCGAGCCGTCGATGACGGTCAGGATGCCGTGACGCCGGGCGCGACGGCAGATCTCGGCCACGGGGAAAACTAGCGATGTCGGTGACGTCAGGTGGCTGAGCAGGATCACGCGCGTACGGTCGGTCACACCGGCCCAGAAGTGATCGACGAACTCCTCGTGACACGTCACCGGCAGGGGGATCGGGCGGATGACGTACTGGAAACCCTGCTTCTGCGCCATGTACCGCCAGAGGCGGCTGATGCCGCCGTGTTCGTGGTCGCTCGTCAGCACATCGTCCCCCGGGCCAAGCCGCAACCCCCGGGCCACGATGTTGAGGCCGACTGTCCCGTTGTTGACGTACACCAGGTCGTCCCGATCAGAATCAAGATACCTCGCGAGTACCGCCCGCGAGTGCGCGAGTAGGGCCGTCGAGTTCCGCGATAGGAAATCGACCGGCTCGCGTTCCAACTCCAGTTGCCACCGTTGGTAGGCTTCGAACACCGGCCTTGGGGTTGCGCCGTAGGCACCATGGTTCAAATAGATCACACGGGGGTCGAGCAAGAAAAGATCTTTGAGCGACCCGGGGCACGCCGACACGGCTTTCGCACGCCGACTCTCAGCGCTCAGTCGGACAGGAGGTTGAGCGACATTCATCTGACACCACTTCAAGGAAGATCCGAAACAATCAATCTACTCTTTTCATCACCACCAGTAGAACCCATTACAAACGAGGGATCAAATTGCAAAAAGTAAGATGAAATTGGAAGAATATCTTTAAAGCTTGAACGTTGCAACAAAAAACTCAGCCTTCGGCGAAGAGGCGAAGAGCCGGCCGTGGAGAGCGGAAATCGTTGTGCTTCGTGTCGTCTCGGGGCAGCAACTCCTGCGTTCGTCACGCGGGTGCGAGCAATCAGCAAGTGTGAGGTAACGACGGAAAGCGATCGGAGAGAGCACCATGCGGCCTGCCTCCGCGGATAACTCATCTCATACCCCGCCGCACGTGGTGGTGATCGGTGCCGGCGCATTCGGCGGTTGGACGGCCCTTCACCTGCTGCGGTCGGGCGCGAGTGTCACCCTGCTGGACGCCTGGGGGCCGGGCAACCCACGATCCAGTTCCGGGGAAGGACCTCGGATCATCCGGGCGCTATATCCGGACCCCCTTCATGTGGCTTGGGCATCACGATCGATCGATCAGTGGCGAAGTTCGAGGCTCGTTATGGGCTGCTCCTGTTCCACCGGACCGGCGTAATCTGGCTGTACCGGGCCGACGACCAGTTCCTCCGCTCCTCCCTTCCCTTCATGAAGGCCGAGCGACTGAGCGTGACCGGACTCACGCATGACGAAGCGCGGCAGCGCTGGCCGCAGCTGGCGCTGGAAGGTGTGCGCTCCGCATACTTCGAGGCGGAAGCCGGGTTTATCGATGCGCCCCTGGCGTGCAAGGCGGTGTGCGACGCGATAGTCCGTGAAGGCGGCACCAGGATCGCGGGAATGGTCCACCCCCCCGAACCAAGCAACGGGGTACTCGACGCGATCCGACTGACGAACGGCGAACGGCTCACGGCCGACCGCTTCGTATTCGCCTGCGGCCCATGGATGGGTGAACTCTTCCCCGAGATCATGGGACGCGGCCTCGCCCCCACGCGGCAGGAGGTGTACTATTTCGGCACGCCGCCAGGAGATACCCGCTTCGACCAGGAGAGCCTGCCGGTATGTACTGATTCCGGGAGCCGCTTTATGTACTCCATTCCGGCCGCCGAACAGCGCGGCTTCAAGGTTGCGGACGATACGCTCGGCGATCACTTCGATCCGACCGCGGGCGATCGGATCGCCAGTCCAGTGGGGCTAGCCCGTGCCCGGGAGTTCCTTGCCGAGCGCTTCCCCGCACTCGTGGGCGCGCCGCTACTTGAGAGCCGGGTCTGCCAGTACGAGAACACCCCTGACCGACGGTTTATCCTCGACCGTCATCCCACCCTGGAGAACGTCTGGATCGCTGGTGGAGGCTCCGGGCACGGGTTCAAGTTTGGGCCTGCCGTGGGCGAGCACATGGCGGAACTGGTACTCGAGTTGAAAGAGCCGATCTGGCGGTTCTCAGTGTCGCGGCGAGCGATTCGGAAGGCCTGAATTCGGAGAAGCGCTTCCGCTGTTCTTTCGTATGCACCACTGGCTTCGCCGGACCACACGAACGCACGAAAAACGGGCACTTGGCCACCGCCGCGGGGGGATTCATGAATCGCATTTGGAAGGCGCTTCACGAGGGTGGTATTCGTCGGGCCAGCCGGGTGCTGGCGAACTACCTCGTGGATTGGCTCCATGACCGCCGAAACTGCGTTCGGACGGGCGGATTGGTCCCGATCGAAACGCTGATCGAGCGCTGGGAGAACTGCCACGATTACTTCCCCACCAGCTCCGCCACCTTTCGATACGCCATGGCGAAGGTCCGGCTCAAAACGGATCAGGAGGTCTTCCTCGATTATGGTTCGGGGATGGGCCGGGTGGTGCTGATGGCTGCACGCTACCCCTTCCGACGCGTCATTGGAGTCGAGATCTCGGCCGTGTTGAACGAGGTCGCCCGCAAGAACCTCGACCGCCTAGCCGGCCGGAGGAGATGCGACTGCGTAGAACTTTGGACCAGCGATGCCGCGCGGTTTCCCGTGCCCGACGACGTGAGTGTGATTTTTCTGTACAACCCGTTCCATGGCGACGTTCTGCGTCAAGTGCTGAGTAACATCCGCACCTCGCTTGACCGCCTCCCGCGGCGCATCGTGATGATCTTCAACAACCCGGTCCACTTCCAGAAGTGCGCAGCCGAATACGATTGGATTGTCGAGAAACATCACTTCTGCGTCGAACACGAGTGCGTGATCTACGAGGCGCGGTAGAGTCCACAGCCGCCCCCGCCGCAGCGAAGCCCGCGTCCTGGGACGCAGGTCATCCAGTCGTTGTGACGCGTTCGATGGCCTGTTCAATATCGGCAATCAAATCCTTCACGTCCTCGATCCCGACGGAGAACCGGATCAGTGATGCCGACATTCCGTGTTTGGCGCGAACCTCTTCAGGAATTTTTTGATGGGTCATGCTGGCGGGGTGCTCCACCAATGACTCGACGGCGCCCAAACTTTCGGCCAGCGTAATAATCTTGAAGAGCGTGATGAGGCGAAGAGCCTGGTCATCAGAAAGGTTGAAATAGACCGACAGCATGCCACTAAAGCCGCTCATCTGTCGCTTCGCAAGCTCGTGTTGGGGATGGCTCGCCAGGCCCGGGTACAGGACTCGCTTCACCATCGGATGCACCTCCAGGTACTTCGCTAGAGCCAGCGCGTTTGACTGGTGTCGGTCCATTCGCAGTGCCAGAGTCTTAATACCCCGCCGGAGAAGGAACATGGAGAACGGATCGATGTGAAGTCCGATCGACTTTCTGGCGAAATCCATTTGCATCCGTACCTGCTCGTCGTTCGTGATGATCGCCCCCGCTACAATATCCGAGTGCCCGCCCAGGTACTTAGACGCGCTATGGAGGACGATATCGATTCCCATTTTGAGCGGGTTCTGGAAGTACGGCGACGCGAAGGTGTTATCGACGACGGAAATAGCGGCGTGTTTGCGGGCAAGTCTACCCAGCGCCGACAAGTCATAGATAGCGAGCAGCGGATTGGTAGGAGTCTCGATATAGAGCATTCGCGCTCCCGAACAGAGCGCTCGTTCGACTTCTTCGAGGTCTCCCAGATCCACTTGATGAATGGCAATGCCGAACCGCACGAAGACTTGGTGGAACAGTCGATAGGTTCCCCCGTACACATCCGTCGGCATGAGCAGTGTGTCACCAGTCTTGAGCAGGGTGAGAACCGCCGAGATGGCCCCGACGCCTGAAGAGACGACCGTCGCGTGATCCCCGAATTCCAACGCGGCGAGAGTCTCTTCGAGTGGGTAATAGTTCGGATTCATCGACCTCCCGTAATCGAACTTGAACTCCCCGGGGTTGCTCTGGGCGTAAACCGAACATTGGTAAATTGGTCCGACGATTGCTCCCGTCAATTCGTTTGGCTTCTGGCCAGCGTGTACGGCCCGTGTCGAGTACCCCAAGTCGGACGGCGGATGCGAATCCATCTGCTTCTCCTACTCATCAACAAGGGGTTTCGCCATCAGAGGGAATCACGGTCGTGACCGCCTAAGATCCTTGACGCCAAGACACTCCCAGCACTGATCCCGATCCGGTCAGACGATTTTCAAAGTGTGTCGAAATCGTGCCAGGTCATAGAAGGAGTGGTGGACAAGGTGAATGGCGGATGATTACCCACTGCTGGCTCACTTTCCTGGGCACGATCTGATCACCCCTTACCCTGGGGAACTGTACCGCCGGCCGACCGGGTCGGCAATGGCGGAGGGCGAGAGTCAAGAAGGCATGCTACTCGGTTCCGCCGGAGAATCTTGCCCGGCAGATGTGGGTGCGGAAGGACGCTCTTCTGGTGCGGATTTCCCCGGCGGTCGAGGCGTGAGCTAGAGCAGGATCTTTTGAGTACCATCAAATCGCGCAGGGCCAGTGAGTTCGGACAGCGCCTCTACGAGAAGATGCCAAGTGTTCAAAAGATCTTGCTCCCCGCGGCTTGCTGCGGCCGCCAACGAGGCGTGTAGTGCGGGTGCCGGGTGTTGTTGGTCAATCGCTCCACCGAGCGGTGGGAACTCGAAGTAAAGATCGACAGGCAGCGCCGAAACATTCGGACGTTGTGGTTGTTGGACGCGACGGGCGCCCCAGTTGGGTCGCGCGCCGGAACGCAGTCGATTCCCTCCCTTGCATCTACGAAGTCGCGACCTCCGCCGTGGAGCACCTGGTACCCGAATCCAACGCCAGGACGTTCATAGACGCTGACCTGCTTCGCCGGCTGCCTTGGCGCGAGACCGATTGGCCCCCACCCACGTCCGAAGCCACGGCCGGGCAAGCGTGGCCGCAAGCCGAAGTACGGGAACCACAAGATTAGCCTGGCCAAGCGTGCGGCGGCCAAGGGTGGTTGGGTCACGGTGGAGTTCGACATCTACGGCCGCTACGAGACCAAGACATACAAGATGTTCCTGGCCACGTGGCCGCCGGCCGGCGGCGTGATCCGGCTGGTGTTGGTCAAGAACGACGATGGCTGGGTGGACGAATCCGCCGACATCGGGGATTGAGCAAACCCATCATACGCAAAACAGCCGCCGAAATGCATACCAACTATTTACCAGCAATGGCTCGGATTTCTGGTCGAATTGGCGAACATCAGCGGAATCTGAAGTCTCCAAAAACTCCTAGAAAACAAGCGGATTCGGACGTTGACGGACTTTAGCGAAACTGCACCGAATGGCTTTCGGGGTTCGGATCCCTGAGGCGGCTTTCTCTGTTGCCCCACGGCTAAAGTGGTTTACGTTTACCTCATTCCTCTGTAGTCGTCACTCCTCTTCGAAATCACATTGTGAATCCCGTCATCGTCGCATCGTGCTGATCCGCCACAATAGCGAAGTTTGACGAGGTTTTTGACCCCCGACAGTTGGCGATCTTCCTTTTCAAAAAAGTGCGTTTTCCGCGGGAATTTGAGTAAGATCGCCAAGATCGCCATGGTTTGCCACACCCCCCTGACGATTTGCATTTCATTGCATGCCACAGTCCCTGAATTCGGGCGATGTGCCCGACGATTTGTTCGCGCCGCGCACACCCCCCTGAACGTATTTCTCATAATTAGAAGCGGCACATCATGAAATTGATGGGCACAAAATCTCCGCCACTGGCCCGTTCGCCCGCTTCGCCTATGCCATTGATACCACCTGCCGGACTCCCACAACCATTTGAGTCCTTATCTCATGCGTTACCGATTTGTCGTTGCGTTCCTTTTGATTGCCGCGGGCACGGCTACGCCGCAAGCGGCGGAGGAGGCGCGGTTATTGCGCTTCCCGACGATTCATGGGGACAATGTTGTCTTCACCTCGGCCGGCAACCTGTACACGGTGTCGGCCAAGGGGGGCATCGCCCGTCGACTCACGAGCCATGACGGGTTCGAGATGTTCGCCCGCTTCTCGCCGGACGGCAAGTGGCTCGCCTTCACCGGCCAGTACGACGGCAACACCGAAGTTTATTTGATGCCGGCCGAGGGCGGCACGCCCAAGCGCCTCACCTACACGGCCACGCTCGGCCGCGACGACGTCTCCGACCGCATGGGCCCGAACAACATCGTCATCGGCTGGACTCCGGACGGCAAGAACATCCTCTTCCGCTCGCGCATGAAGACGTTCAACGACTTCATCGGCCAGCTCTACACCGTCAGCGTCGACGGCGGCATTCCGGAACAACTCCCACTCCCGCGCGGCGGCTTTGGCTCATATTCGCCGGACGGCACGAAGCTCGCGTACAACCGCGTCTTCCGCGAATTCCGCACCTGGAAGCGCTACCGCGGCGGCATGGCCGATGAGGTTTGGACCTACGACTTCGCCACCAAGAAGACTGAACAGCTCACCGACGATCCGGCTCAGGACATTATCCCAATGTGGGCCGGCGACACGATCTATTTCCTCTCCGACCGCGATGAGAACAAGCGGTTTAACGTCTGGTCGGTCGATCCGAAGACGAAGGCGACGAAGCAGATCACCAAGTTCACGGACTTCGACTGCAAGTTCCCGTCGCTCGGCGACAAGGCGATCGTCTTCGAAAACGGCGGCTTCATCTACAAGCTCGACCTGGAATCACAAAAGGCCGAACAACTGCACATCCGCGTTCTCGACGATGAACTCACCGCACGCGGCGGCTTGACCAACGTGAGTAAGAACGTCGCGTCCTTTGGTCTCTCGCCGGACGGCAAGCGAGCCCTCTTCACGGCACGCGGCGACGTTTTCACCGTTCCGGCCGGCTCGGGCATCACGCGCAATCTGACGAACACACCCGGCGTCCACGATCGCAGTGCCGACTGGTCGCCGGATGGCAAATCGATCGCGTTCATCTCCGATGCCAATGGCGAGGACGAGATTTACACGATCGCGCCCGATGGCAACGGCAAGCCGACGCAACTCACGAGCGGGGCGGACACCTACAAGTACGAATTCGCCTGGTCGCCCGACAGCAAGAAGATCGTCTGGAGCGACAAGAAGCTGCGTCTGCAATTCGTCGATGTCGCCACCAAGAAGGTGACGCTCGTGAATCAGGCGAAGGCCTGGGAAATCCGCGACTTTAGCTGGTCGCCGGACTCGAAGTGGATCGTTTATTCACGGCAAGAGACCGAAGGCCTATCGAAAGTCTGGCTCTATTCTGTCGAGAGCGAGAAGTCGACCGAGGTGACCGACGGCTGGTTCGCGTCGAACTCGCCGGTATTTTCCAGCGACGGCAAGTACCTGTTCTTCGTCTCCGCCCGCGACTTCAATCCGATCTACGGCAACACCGAGTTCAACACCGCCTATACGGACATGCAGAAGATTTATTTCGTGACGCTCGCGAAAGACACGGAGAACCCGTTCAAGCCGAAGATCGACGAGGCGAGCCCAGTGCCAGCGCCGACGCCCAAGGCGGAAGCCAAGAAGGATGAACCGAAGGCGGAGCCAAAGAAGGCCGAGCCCAAGGCGGCATCGGACATCAAGGTCGATCTCGACGGCCTGAAGGATCGGGTGCTCGCAGTACCCGGTCCGGCGGGCAACTACTTCAATTTGAAGGCAGCCGGCGGACTGCTCTACTACGTCCGCGGCGGCAATCGGCAGGCACCGGGTTTCTTCGCGTATGACCTGGGCGGCCAGCGTGAGATAGGGCTCGGCACCATCAACGGTTACGACATCTCAGCCGACGGCAAGAAGATGATCGTCTCCAAGGGCGCCGGGCAGTACGGCATTATCGACTTGCCACGCGGTCCATTCGAAATCAAACCGCTCGATCTCGGCGGCATGGAAGTGAAGCTCGACCGTCAGGCCGAGTGGAAGCAAATCTTCAACGAATGCTGGCGGCAGATGCGCGACTTCTTCTACGACCCCGGCCTGCACGGCGTCGACTGGCCGGCCGTGCGGAAGAAGTACGAGGTGCTCATCCCCCATGTGCGACACCGTTACGACCTGACGTACGTCATTGGTGAAATGATCTCGGAATTGAACATCGGCCACGCCTACGTCGGCGGCGGCGATGCTCCGGCCGTGCCACGCGTGCCCCAGGGCTTGCTCGCTGCTGAACTGAAGAAAGACGCCAAGAGCGGCTACTACAAGATCGACAAGATTCTCAAGGGCGCCAACTGGAGTGGCCCACTGCGTTCGCCGCTCACCGAGATCGGCGTCAACGTCAACGAAGGCGACTTCATCATCAAGGTGAATGGCAAGCCAGTGAACGAAGTCGGCAACGTCTATGAGTTGCTCGTCAACACGCCGGGCCGGCTGGTGACGCTCGACGTGAACAAGGAACCGGCCGCGATGGGCGCGCACACCATCACGATCACACCGATCGCCGACGAATCGCAGCTTCGGTATCACGCGTGGGTGCAAGAGAACATCGACAAGGTGTCGAAGGCGACCGACGGCAAGGTCGGCTACCTGCACGTGCCCGACATGCTGACGACCGGCCTCAACGAGTTCGTCAAATACTTCTATCCGCAGTTGCAGAAGAAGGCCCTGATCATCGACGTGCGCGGCAACGGCGGCGGCAACGTCTCGCCAATGTTGATCGAACGTCTGCGTCGCGAAATCGCGATGGTCGGCGCCGCCCGCAACGCGTCCCCGACCGTCGAACCGGGCGGCACGTTCTACGGGCCGATGGTTTGCTTGCTCAACGAGTTTTCGGCTTCCGACGGCGACTTGTTCCCGTGGCGGTTCCAGCATTTCAAGATGGGGCCGCTGATCGGCAAACGCTCCTGGGGCGGCGTGGTCGGCATCCGCGGCTCGCTGCCGCTGCTCGACGGTGGCACCTTGCAGAAGCCCGAGTTTTCGCGCGTTGACAAGGACGGCAAAGAATGGATCATCGAAGGCCACGGCGTTGATCCGGACATCATCCAGGACAACGACCCGGCCAAGGAATTCGCCGGCGACGACGAGCAACTCAATCGCGGCGTGAAGGAGATTCTGGAGTTGCTGAAGAAGGGCGAAAAGAAGCTGCCCGAGCTGCCGCCGTTCCCGAAGCGGTAAGGAATCGGCGAGCGGAGCCGCGTCAGCGGCCCGATGATGACTTCAATCATTATCGGGCCGCCGACGCGGCTGCGCTCGCCTGGATACAAAATTCGCGTCCGATCAAATAGTCCGATACGCGCTTGACTTTTCGATCCGCTTAGGTCAAGCTGGACTTCGCGTGGCACATCTGCAGGACGAATCCACGCTAGAGGGGCCTACTCTCCAGGCCAATTCCCATGACGCTTGTCAAGTGTCTCGAATGTGGTTCGGAACAGGATTTTGAGGACGCCGTTGGCTATTGCGACTCGTGCGGTCGCAAGCTCCCGATTCCGCATAAGCGGGGCAAGGAGACGGCCCGACGGCGGTTGATGACGGGTGGCGAAGCGGTTGCCGTTGGCAAGACCAACGTGGCGGTGACGGCCGGCGTGTTTATCGCCGGCGCCGTGGCCGTTCTCACGTTGATCGTGCTGGTGGTCCGCAGCCAGTTCTGATTTGCTCCCCCGTCTCCGCTTCGGAGAGGGAGGCTGGGGGGGAGAGGTTATTGCGGGCCCGAGCGAAGACCTCTCCCCCTAACGCCCTCTCCGAAACGGAGATGGGGAACAAGACCCCTTCACATCATTACTGGCTTGCGCGTTGTGACCGACTCGCATTCCTTGTAGCACATGACGAGTGCATCGCGCGCGAGCTGACCGCTTAACAAATCCGGCATCTTGCCGCTTGCCACGCCATCGACCGCGGCTTGTAATTCGGCGACGAAGCCGGCCACGTCGCCGCCAACGCCACCCGCCAAAGCGACCGGCTCCGACTTCCCACTCGTGATGCACGTCAACGGGCAGCTGTCGCTCTCGTACAGGAGCGTCGCCTTCTCGAAGTACAACTCATACCCATGCACGAACGGCCGGCCGCTCATCGCGAGAGCCCCGCTCGTGCATGTGATGGATGGACCGCCGGTGCCGAAATCGTAGCTCGTGGTCAAATGTTGCACGACGTCCTTCTCGACGACGCCGGTGGAAAAGACGCCGCGCGGCACGCCGCACACGAGGCCGATGAAATGCGTGTCGTGGACATGCAGGTCGACGGCCGGACCACCGGTCTTGGCCGCGTCGCCGATGTCGGCCGACCAGTCGGGCCGCGAGATGACGCGTTTGAAGTGTCCCGCGAGCAGCTTGCCGTAGCGCCCGTCCTTGATGACCTCAGCCGCGTGCTTGAACTCCGGGAAGAACGGCAGCACATGCGCCACCATGAGCATCTTGCCGGACGCCTTCGCCGCCGCCACCAACGCGTCGGCCTGTTCCGGCTTGATCGCGATGGCCTTCTCGACGAGCACATGCTTGCCGGCCTTGAGCGCAGCGATCGCATAGTCCGGATGCAGGTGCGTTGGATTGCAGACGTCGATGAGGTCGATGTCCGGATCAGCAATAAAGTCTTCGAGTCGCTCGTACTTCTTGACGGCGGATAAATCGACCTGCTCGCCCGGCGGGCCGAAGTTACCACGAATCGATCGCCAGTCGCCAGCGAGCTTGGCCTTGTCGCGGCTGCATACCGCCGCGAGCGTCGCGCCTGTTAGATGCTTATAGGCCAGATAATGAATCCAGCCCATGAAGCCGACGCCGACAAGCCCAATCCTGACCATTGGCGCAACCCCATGAATTTGGTGGTGAGCGGCTTCGACTGACTGAGAATGCGGGCTATCTTACGGGAATCGACACTGGGACAACGCCGCCGCCACCGGCTCATTGCGATTGCGTCGACTTCAAAAATGCTTGCCGCAGCTCGGGTGGGAATTTCTCGATGGCGTAGCGCAGCATCGTGCGCGGCATGACACCGCCGTGCTGGGCGAGGAATGCTTCTAGGGCGTGCCGATCCCGGTCGCCAATCTCACGCAGCATCCAACCTGACGCCTTGTGGATCAGGTCTTCCTTGTCTTGCAAAAGCCACTGGCTGATCGCCAGGGTATCGTCGAAGTCGCCGTGGCGAATGAAGTGCTGCGTCGAGACGATGGCGATGCGCCGGTCCCAAAGCGATTTGGATTTCGCGAGGCGAAACAGCGGCGCCCGCGATTTATCCAGCAAAAACCCGCCGACGACTTGCGGCGCGGAGCCGTCGACCAGATCCCAGTTGTTGATGAACTTCGTGTTGCTCATGTAGAAGTCGAACACTGCTTTTCGTCGAGCTTCGTCGCGTCGCGCGACTTGCAGCACGAGGATCATCAAAGCCAAATGTCGTTCTTCGTGAATCGGCGAACTGAGGAGCGGTTCGATTTCCTCAAGGGACAAACTCCGGAACTCTCGAGATACCGTGCGAAGCATCGGCACTTTGATCCCGATAAAGGTGTCGCCCTCGCCGTACTGGCCCGGCCCAGTTTTGAAGAATCGCGCCGACGACTTGGCAACGTCCGGGGAGGCGAGGAACTTCAATCGCTTTTTCACGTCATTAGCAGTCATGGCAATCGCCTGCATTTGGGCCGGTGCCCGATCTATCCGAAACCCTTGGCAAAACGCCAGAGGCCACGAAGCATTTGACGAATCCCGGCACGACGTTCACGCCCACGGGCCGCATGTCCCCAGGCGAGGAGGCCGCGCAGGGTCTGGGCGATCGCCGGATTGTCTCCGGAACCGTAGTGCGGTCGAAACTTGCCTTTGCGAATCGTGACGACTTGCGGGACGGTCATCGCGAGCAAACCTTCTACGCCGCGGGTGACGCCCCAGCCGCTGTGGCGGACGCCGCCGAAGGGGACAGCCGGATGGGCGGTGCCGACGAGCACGTCGTTGATGGAAACGCTGCCGACGCGCAGTTGTTCCGCCAATCGCGTCGCTCGCCTGGGGTGGCTTGTGAACACGGAAGCGCCAAGGCCGAAGTTGCACGATTCGGACAGTTCAATTAGTTCATCCTCGTTATCGAAAGGAATCACACCAAGCAGCGGGGCGAACGAAGCCTCGCGGCAGATTGCCATTTCCGGATTGGCGCCAATCAGAATCGTCGGGCGGAATCGCGGCGGATCGTCGAGTGCGGTTGGCGTCTCGTTGAATCCAAGAACGCTGGCACCGCGCTGCACCGCTTCGCCAACGAGCCGCTCGGCTTGCAACGCCTGAGCCATCAGAGCAAGCGGCTCCGTTCGCGTGGGTTCGACGAGGCGGCGCAGCACTTCGACGAACGCGTCATGTCGCGACCGATGAACAAATGCCCGGCGAATGGCGAGGCACGTTTGCCCCAGGTTAAGCGTGACGCCGAACCATGCGGCTCGGGCGGCCAAGTCCGCGTCGGCGTCGTCCAGAACGAAGAGAGCGTCGCAGCCGGAGAGTTCCAGGGTGGTCGGGATCATTCGCTCGGCACAGCGAATGGCGATCTTGCGGCCGACATCCGCGGAGCCGGTGAAGACGAGGTGATCGATGTTCGTTTCGAGCAGCGCCGGTCCTGCTTCTCGCGTGGCCGGCAGGCGGATGAAGAGATCGGCTGGAAAGCCGGCCGCGAGGAACAATTCGTGGAGGAGTTCGCTGCCCGTTGTCGACAACTCGGACGGTTTCCACAATACGCCGTTGCCGGCCACGAGCGTTTGCGCAATCGGCACCGCGTTCAAAAGAATCGGATAGTTCCACGTACCGATGACACCGACGATGCCGTGGGGTCGACGGTGGATCGTCTCACGTTCACCAAGCAGCCACCACGGCCGCAATCGATCGGGCACATGACGCGGCCGCAGGATCCGCGCGGCCCGGCGCTCGAGAAAGCGCAGCGCGTCGGCGGACGGTAGCACATCGGTGCCCAGCACTTCGTCGGCGGAGCGGTCGACGTCCTGCGTGGTCGCGAGACACAGCCGTTCCGCATGCTCGGCAAACAGGTGCCGCAATCGGCGGACCACGGCGAGACGTTCGCGCATCGACGTGTCGGCCCAGGCCCGCTGGGCGATTCGGCAACGCGCCGCCTCATCGACAAATGGTTCGGGCATGACGTGAGTTATAGCTGGCGCGCCAGCTCCGCGTATCGGTCGCCGACGGCCTTTATCTCGACGCGTCGGCGTGTCTCGTCGATCGGCGTGATGCGGATGGTGAGCCGTTCGTCCGGCAGAGCTGCTTCGACCTTGTCCGCCCATTCGATCAGGCAAACACCTCCGGCCTCGAAATACTCGGTGACGCCGAGATCGAGAAACTCGTTCGGCCCATTGAGGCGATAGGCATCGAAGTGGTAAATCGGCAGGTGGGCCGGATATTCGTGGATCAGCGTGAACGTCGGGCTGGTGACCGCCCCTGGGTTGGCGATCTCAAGTCCCTCGGCAATAGCTCGGGACAATTGCGTCTTCCCGGCCCCAAGTGGTCCAACGAGGGCGACAACGGCATTCGGAAACAAGAGGCCCCCTATACGGCGACCGAAAGCCTCGGTGGCTCGGAGGCTTGCAATATCGATCGAAAATGCCGGAGAAGGATTTGGCATTTGGTCGTTGTAGTCCAAGTTATTTTCGGCCCTTGGTTTGAGCGAGTAAATCCATACGACGGCCGGCAATGGGCCACCAAATGACACCAGCAAGACGAAATACATTGCTGGAAGGTGATTGAATCCCATTGCCGTCCCAAGCGAAGAACCGACGAGGTTTCCGGCAATCGCGCCGACAAGAATCCCATACCAACGCGGCTTTTTCGCTCGCGTCATCGATTTGTTCCAACGTCTTCGTTGAGCAGGAATGGCGGACGCGATGAGCCACAGTTCTCCGCCTGCCAGGAAAGAACACGGCGGGAGAAGCCACCCGCTCCAGCCGTGGTAGTATTGGAGCCTCCCGTAAGCCGCATTGATTGCCACTTCAATCAAGCCGACCGAAATGCCGAGGGCAATCAGGTATGCGAGATACATCCAGTGCATGACATGACGCGGCATTTGTGCGCCGCCGGGCAAACCGGCGGCGCGAGGATTACTTCTTCTTGTGCATCCGCTCCGTCTTGTGCCGTAGGTACGTGTGCATGAACTCGTCGAGGTCGCCGTCGAGAACGCCCATCACTTGCGGCGTCTTGTATTCGATCCCCGGTCGTTCGTCGCGGACCAGCGTGTACGGCTGAAGCACGTAACTGCGGATCTGGCTGCCGAAGGCGATTTCGCCCTTGGCGTCGTAGCGCTTTTCCAGGTCGCCGGTCCGCTTCTGCTCTTCAATCGCGTACAGTCGGGCCTTGATGAGCTTCAAGGCGTTGTCGTAATTCTTATGCTGACTGCGTTCCGTACGGCTCTCGGCTCGGACGCCGGACTTGTGAATTAGCCGCACGCCTGACTGCGTCTTGTTCTGATGTTGCCCGCCTGGGCCGCCCGAGCAAAACGTCTGCATTTCTAATTCGGATTCGTTGACCTCGATGTTGATGTCTTCGTTCAGTTCGGGCACAACATCGACGGCGACGAACGACGTCTGCCGCGTGTCGCCGGAGCCGAACGGGCTGATGCGCACGAGTCGATGGACGCCGATCTCGCTCTGCATGTAGCCGTACGCGTACTCGCCCGCGATGCGGAACGTGACGCTCTGGATGCCGGCCTCCATGTTCGGCTCGAGGTCCTGCTCTTCGACCGTGAAGCCGTGTCGCTGGGCCCAACGGCCATACATGCGGTAGAGGATCTCGGCGAAGTCACACGCGTCGGTCCCGCCGGCCCCCGGCTTCAGCGACACGATCGCGTTCGCTGAGTCCTGCTTGCCGGACATCATCGCCATCAATTCGAACTTCTCGAACAGGCCCGACGCGCGATCGACCTCGCCGGTCAATTCGGGCTCGAGCGACGGATCCTCTTCGGAAAGTTCGACGAGCGCATTGACGTCGTTGATCGCGCTCGTGACCTCTTCGTAGGGCTTGAGCAACGCGTTCAGCGTCTTCTGGGCCTGGATCGTCTTTTGTGCCTTCTCCTGGTTGTTCCAGAAACTGGGCTCGCCTTGCATGTTCAGGAGCTTGTCGCGCTCCTGCATTTTGCTGGGGATGTCAAAGAGAGTCCCGTAGATAGGTCAAACGGACGGTCAGGTCGTCAGTCTTCCGCTTCAGTTCCGGGTTCATCACAGGCTCCAGGGGAAACGCGCTACGCCGCGAGCGGCGATGGTCATATTCTACAGACCAAGTCATCGCTGCGAGGTTCTACCATGCCGGGCGTTTCCGGGAAAGTTGTCTTGATCACCGGCGGCGGCAGCGGCGTCGGTCAGGCGGCCGCGAAGTTGTTCGCCGAGGCCGGGGCGAAGGTTGCGATTGCAGGCCGCGACGAGGCCAAGCTGAAGAAGGCGGCGGAGGGCCTGGCGGGCGTGTTCGTAAAGGCGACGGATGTCACGAAGCCCGCGAGCGTGGCCGAACTGATCAAGGCGGTGACCGACAAGTTCGGTCGCATCGACATTTTGGTGAACAACGCCGGGACAAACCTTAAGGCGCGCAAGTTCCGCGAGTTGACCGTCGAGAACTGGGACCGGCTCATTCGCACGAACCTGGATGGCGCCTTCTACTGCATGCGTGAAGTCCTGCCGCAGATGATCGAGCGGAAGGACGGGCTCATCATTAATGTGAACTCCGTGTCCGGCAAGCGGGCCTATCCGCTCGCGGGGGCTGGTTATGCCGCGGGCAAGTTTGGCATGCACGGTCTGGCCGGGGCGCTCGCGGCCGAGGAACTCGATAGTGGCATTCGCGTCAGCAGCATCTATCCAGGCGAGATCGATACGCCGATTCTCGAGGAACGGCCCACGCCGGTGACGGCCGAGCAGCGGGCCAAGATTTTGAAGCCGGAAGACGTGGCTGCGGCCATCTTGTGGGTGGCGTCGTTGCCGCCGCATGTGTCGGTGCCGGAGTTGATGATCAAGCCGACGTCGCAGTTGTTCTTTTAGGGGTGAGCCGATGGCTCACCCGCTAAACGATGAAGTGATGTATCTATCGCCCGAGATTGGATTCCCACCTATGAAGCGACTCCTCCTCTCTACTCTCCTCGCGATCGCGGTCCCGGCCTTTGCCGATGACAAGGCCGGTCCGAAGGACAACATGCCGCCCGAGGGTTTTACCGCCCTCTTCAACGGCACGGACCTGACAAATTGGAAGGGCAATGTGCCCATCAACCAGCGCAAGGGCACGCAAGAAGAAATCGACAAGCGCCAGAAGGCCGCCGATGCCAAGACGCTGCCGCACTGGACCGTGACCGACGGCATCCTTTACTACGATGGCAAGGGCGATAGCTTGCAAACGGCCAAGGACTACGCCAACTTCGAACTGTGGATCGACTGGAAGATCGAGAAGAACGGCGACAGCGGCATCTACCTGAGGGGTCAACCGCAAGTGCAGGTATGGGATTCGGACAACAGCCCCGGCGCCAAGGGCGAGGACAAGAGTTCCGGCTCCGGCGGCTTGTGGAACAATCCGCCGCAGGCCGGCAAGACGTCCAAGGAAATCGGTAAAATGCCGCTCAAGAAAGCCGACAAGCCGATCGGCGAATGGAACACGTTCCGCATCATCATGAAGGGCGACAACGCCACGATTTATTTGAACGGCGAACTGGTGGTCGATGACAAGCCGTTGGCCAATTACTTCGAGAAGGGCAAGCCGTTGCCGGCAGCCGGGCCGATCGAATTGCAACACCACGGCGACAAGCTGTGGTTCAAGAACATCTACATCAAGGAACTGAAATGAATCCGCCGCTTGCGGCGTAGCGCGCCGACGCTACGCCGCAAGCGGCGATCACCGGCCGCCGCGCAACTGGAACGGGAACTGCTTCTTCGGCCGCGGGGCATCCTCGTCGGCTTCCTCTGCAACCTCGCGGGCGGCGATCTCGGCCTTCGCGGCTTCCGTCTCCGCCTTTTGCTTCGCCATTTCGATCGCCTTCATCGACAGCGACATCCGCCGGGCGTCCTTGTCGATGTTGAGGATCTGCACTTCGACAGGCGCCCCTTCCTGAACGCGATCGCGAATGCGGCCGCCGCGGCCAAGGACCATCTCCTTGACGTGAATCAATCCCTCGACGCCTGGTTCGACTTCCGCGAAGGCTCCGAAGTCGGCGATGCGGGTCACTTTGGCCGTGATCTGTGAGCCGACCGGGAAGCGCTGGCTCAACGTGTCCCACGGGCTCGCGATCAGGTCCTTCAAGCTCAACGACAACTTGCGAGCGGCGCGATCGACGCGCTTGACTTTCACTTCGACCTGTTGGCCGAGGGAAACCACGTCGCTCGGCGTGCCGACCCGGCCCCATGACAACTCCGAGACGGGCAACAAGCCGTCGGCCCCACCGAGATCAACGAACGCCCCGAACGGTTGAATCGAACGCACGGTGCCCTTGAGCACTTGTCCTTCCTCGACTTCCACCCAGAACTTCTCGCGGAGTTTTTCTCGTTCACGTTCGAGCAAAGCCTTGCGGCTCACCACCAGATTGCGCTCAGCCGGATCGACCTCGGCAATCATGCAAATGAGCTTCTGGTTGACGTACTGCTCCGCGTTTTCGGTGCGGTACATGTCGATCTGGCCGATCGGCATGAACCCGCGGATGCCGTTCACCTCCACCGAAAGGCCGCCCTTGTTGACCCCGGTCACGCGAGCTTCAACCGTTTGGCCGATCTGCACGCTCGACCAGTCGACATGCTGGGCGCTCCCCTCGCGAGTCAGCTTCAGCACGCCGTTCGCGGAGTCGTAACCTTCGACGTTGAATTCAACCTCGTCGCCAATCTGCGGCGGCTTGTCGAATTGCGTGATCGCCATGAACCCCTGGCTGCGGCCGCCGGGCACGTCGATGAAGACGTCTTGCCCGTGAATGCTGATCACGCGGCCCTTCTTCTTGCCGCCCGGCGTCTTCGGGGCCTGTGCCGCCTGCATCGCCTGCTGTTTGGCTGCTTCGGTGTCCTGCTTGATCTCGGTCTCAAACCCGGCCATCGCTGCCGCGAGATCGGCCTCGATGTCCTTATCGAGATCGTTGAGCTTGAGGTTGACCTGCAACGATGTGAAGTCGAGCTGCGGCCGATCCTGCTGCCTCGGCTTATCGCGGAACGGCCGCTTCCCCTTCATCGGAGCCGCTTGCGGCTTAGCGGCGGGCGCAGGCGCTGTCGCCGGCGCAGCCTGCCCCTCAACAGGCGCATCAACCACCGGAACAGGCGCGGCCGGGATCACTTCGGGCGTGAGAGTCGGTTCGCTCATTGCAATAGTCCTTCGCGCCCGGGGCTCCGGGCGGTTCTGTCAATTTATGAATTGGATGGCCGCGAGCCGAGCCGAGTTACTTCAGCACCTTCATCCGCATATTCTTGAACTCCACCTGCTTGCTGTGCGATTGCAGGCACACGTACCCTTTGAGCGGCTTCGTCTTGAGCTTCTCGTCGGTCGATTGATCGAAGACGAGCGTGTCGGTCCCGTTGAAGTTGATGCGAATCTTCGGGCCGACGCATTCGATCTCGACCGTGTTCCATTCCGGGGCCGGCTTGTGAGCGTGCTTCGAGGCGGCAACATAGCGATAGAGCGACCCCGTCGAATGGGCGTCCGGCTTCTTGTCGGCATCATCGAGAAGTTGCACCTCGTAACTATGGAACGACGGCCGCGAATTGGTCCCGTTCTTGGCGTCATACACACAGGTGCGGATGCCGATGCCGCTGTTGACGTCTTTCTCCTTCACCATTCGATACTCGACGTGGAGGATGAAGTCGCTCACGTCCTTGTCGTAGCGTAGAAACCCGAAGGCGCCGCCCGCCGTGCGGATGAGCCCATCGTTGACGGTCCACAACGGCTTCATCTTATTGCCGTCGGCCTTGTCCTTGTATTCCTTGGGCCCGTCGATCACCCAGCCGGTGAAGTCCTTGCCGTTGAATAACTCGGTCCAGCCGTCGGTGTCGGCCGCGTTGCCGATAGACGTGGTGCAAACAGCGATGGCAAATGCGAAAATAATGCGGCGCATGGGTTCGAGTCCTGGCGAGTCGATCCGGGTGGGATAGAAGAAACCTCGGCGACGGCAACACGCGAGACATCCATGAAGCTGCTGCTTTTCAGCGACCTGCACTGTAGCGTTTCGGCCGCGCGACGCATGGTCGAGCTGGCTCGCGGCGTCGACGTCGCCATCGGGGCCGGCGACTTCGGGCAGGTGCGTCGTCGCGTCGGCGTTTGCATCGACATCTTGCGCGATATGCCATGCCCAACCGTGGTGGTGCCCGGCAACAACGAATCGCTCGAAGAACTGCAGGCGGCGTGCGCGGGCTGGGCCGGCGTCCATGTCCTGCACGGCAACAGCGTGACAATCCACGGCGTCACCTTCTTCGGCCTGGGCGGCGGCGTGCCGATCACGCCGTTCGGCTCATGGAGTTGGGACTTCAGCGAAGAGCAGGCGAAGGAATTGTTGCAAGATTTTCCCCCCGGCGGCGTGCTCGTTTCGCATTCGCCGCCGAAGGGCTGTCTCGATGTCGATTCGAACGACACCAGCCGCGGCAGCTCGGCGGTCCGGGATCTGATCCTGGCGAAACGCCCGGCCCTTGTGGTCTGCGGGCACATCCATGCGTGCGGCGGGCGCACCGAGAGTTTTCATGGGACGACGGTGGTGAACGCGGGGCCGGGTGGGGTTGAGATTACAGTCAATTGAACGCCGTGCAATCGATGCGTTTGCAGCCGAAATCGCAATTTGTCCCAGATTCCCAGCCACCCGCTCGTCACGGCGTCGACGCCAAAGGCCGAGCCTGGGTCGATGAAATCGGCACCTTGCAGATCACGCGTCAGGGCGGCCTGACCGTGCGCCGGATCACGCTGACGCGTGACGGCGACAAGCCGCTCGTCCTGGTCACCGATCTGCTCGACGGCGAACTCTACCCGGCCAACGACCTGCTCGAGTTGTACCGGCAGCGTTGGGGGATCGAGATCTCCCACCCGAACTGCCGCTCAAGCGCAAGCTTGTATCGAGGTGGGCTGGCCGCCTAAGATCGAGGCGTGGGCATTACTGCGACTGGCGCAGTGGTGCGAGGAACGTCCAGCGCCCCAACAAGGAAGTCCGCC
>DATANR010000118.1:0-8899 GCA_036266155.1 Gemmataceae bacterium
CGGCGACTACCAAACGGGCGAAAAAGCCCCGAAAAACTACAAAAAGAGCATGCGAATCGTCTTCGACGAGGAGCTTCCCAAATGGAACTACCGTGCCGTGCCGTCGAAACAGGGAAGTTAATAAGTTACATGTCCTAAGCCTTTGTCTCGACACGCTTTGCGATGTCACGGACCAAAGCGATCTGAAACAGACGATTGGACGACCGTTCGCCCGTTCCCGTTCCGAACGTCGCGCTCCGAACGCGTTGTCAGAAACCGCGGCGAATCTACCTGAAGCTACCCGTTGCAAAGCCGACGTACGCTGACCAGAATCAATTCCCCATTTCGGGGGTCAGGTCACCCAACCGTTGGTTTCGCAACAAGGAGCCGCACATGCCGATGATCGATCTCGGAGCCGATTTCACAGCACTCGTTGCGCCGGACGTCGCCAAGACGGTGGCCTGGGTTCGCGTGGAGCCGACGCCGGCGGCCAATGTGGCTGCCAACACCGGCGGCCCGTATCACGTCGCGATTCGCTTCAAGGATCAGGAGGCGGCGCTCACATCGCGCGCGTTCGGCGACGCGGCGACTTGCAAGAAAGCCTGCGAAGCGGCGGCCAAGTTGTTGATCCCTTGACTTCGCCTTGACCGCTAGGCGCCTTCCGGGCGAAGATGTCGGATCGTGCAAGGACGCACACCGACCGGATGGAGCCTTGGCGGCATGATTTACGAATCACAAACGTTTCGCCTGGAAGCGGACGATCAGATCTTGACCCTGTGGCTCGACTTCCGGGGTCGAACGAATCACACCTTCAATTTGCCGATCCTGCACGAGTTGAATCTCGTGCTCGACCGGGTCGCCTCGTTGCCGGCCCCGGATGTGTTCCTCGTTCGCAGCAGCCGGCCCGGCGTGTTCCTCGAAGAATTCGGCTCGACCGAGCTGGCGCGTTTTCAATCGCCGCTCGAATTTGCCGCGCTCGCGCGCCGCGGTCAGGAGGCGTGCCGCAAAATCGCCGCCCTGCCCTTCCCGACCGTGGCCCTGATCGAAGGCCGCTGTGCGGGCGCCGGCCTTGAGCTGGCACTGGCATGTGATCGCCGCTGGGTTGTGGCGGTGCCTGAAGCGAGCTTCGATTTAGTGGAGGGTGACCGCGGGTTGATTCCGAGTTGGGGCGGGACGTACCGATTGCCGAAGCTCGTGGGGAAAAAAGAGGCTGCGGAACTTTGGCGTGAAGGCGGCGTCCGGCCGATCGCCGCCAAGCGCGTCGGGCTGGTCGACGAAGTGATTCGGCCCAGCGAGACCGCAGTGCGTCTGTTGACTTTGATTGACCGCACTCGCGAGGGAAAGCCGCGCGCCTCGATTCGGCGCCTCGTTCGCCGGTTCTTTGTTCGCTTGCTTAATCCGATCGCGTCGCTCAAATCCCCTCCGATTACGGACGAATCGGCGTCCGGCACGACCTCTGAGGCCGAGCTTCGCCGTGCTGTGACGGCTGGCCTTTCATCGGAGGGGGAAGGCCTCTCCGCCGAACGGGCCGGCTTTACACGCCTCGCGACGAGTGAGGCGACGCGCCGCCGGCTGGAACTCCATGCCCACGCGCGAGGCACCGCCCGGCCATTCGCCGAACCGGTCGGCGTCATCGAACGTTTGCCGCGTCGCATCGGCATCGTGGGTGGCGGCGATCTCGGCAGCCATCTCGCGGTGCAGCTCCGTCGCCGCGGCCACGAAGTCGTCGTGCAGGAAGAGAACGCCAACGGCATCGACCGTGCGTCGCGCCGAATCCGCGAGCGACAACGCGAGCAAACATTTGCCGGGACTCAACCGGATGCAAGCGATATTTGCGTAACCTCCGAGTGGATCGGCTTTGAAAACACTGATCTCGCGATTGAAGCAGCCGCCGAGGATCCGGGCGTCAAACGCAATCTGTTCCACGAACTCGAGCGCCGCGTGCGCCCACGAGTGCCGCTGCTGACCGCAAGCACAACAATTTCCGTGGAAACGATCCAGAGCGAAGTCCTGCGTCCCGGCCGTGTGGCCGGCCTGCATTTGCCGAACCCGGACGACCGGCAACCCGTCGCCGAGCTTGTCGCCGGGCCACAGACCGATCCCGGTCTCATCGCCACGTTGACGAGTTGGGTCCGTTCCTGGGGCTTTATTCCCGCGCGTGTCGCCGATCGGCCCGGCCGGCTCGTGGAATTGGTGCGCTTGGCGTATCTGTCCGAAGGCGTTGGCTTAATCGCCGAGGGACTGCCGACGGCCGGTATCGACGCCGGTTGCCGGCGCTTCGGCATGGCACGCGGCCCGCTCCAATGGTGCGACGACATCGGGCTCGATCGATTGGCCGAACGCACCGCCCAATTGCAACTCGCACGCGGCGACAATTACTCCCGCAACCTGCTCTTTCAAAGATTGATCCAAATTGGCTGCCTGGGCCGCGAGGTCGGCGAGGGCTTTTATCGCTATGGCTTTACACAACGGCCCAGCCAGATCACACGGATGATTCAGTGGCAGGACCTCGATGAGGATGCGCCAGCGCCTTACGTCTTCGATCCGGAAAGCGCCCTACGTGAAGGTATCGAACGCATCGTCTTGCGGACCGTCAACGAGGCGGCCGCGGCCTTGTCCGACGAGCCGGACGCCGATCCCGCGACCGTGGATGTGGCTCTCGCCTTCGGGATGGGCTGGGCGCTTGCACATGGCGGCCCGCTGCGTTACGCCGATTCGCTCGGTCTGGCAAACGTCGTCGAACGACTTGCCTCGTTTGCAGAGCGATTTGGGTCGCGCTATCGGCCGTGCGACGAATTGATTCGACGAGCCGAGGCGGGCGAATCGTTCTACGGCCAGCCGGCGGAAACGGGTCGAACCGCCCCGGCGTTGCGGATAGCCGGCTGACGGTCCCCGCGTGGTTCGTATCCTGACGGAACCAACCACTCCACCGGGGACCCATCATGCCGAGCAAGCCCGACACGCGCATTCAAGAACTGCACCTCACGCTGCCGCCGGTGCCGAAGCCGGTCGCCAAGTACAAGACGGCCGTCCGCGTCGGCAACGTGCTCTACGTCTCCGGGCACGGGCCGGTCAAGGAAGACAAGAGCCTCATCACCGGCAAGGTCGGCAAGGAATTGAATCTCGAAGAAGGCAAAGCCGCGGCCCGGCAAGTCGGCCTGGCGATCCTGTCGACGGTGAAAGCGACGCTCGGCTCGCTCGACAAGGTGTCGCGGCTCGTGAAGACGCTCGGCCTCGTCAACTGCACGGACGACTTCAAGGATCAGCCGCAAGTCATCAACGGCTTCTCCGAGTTGATGGCCGACGTCTTCGGCGAAGACGCCGGTGTCGGTGCGAGGAGTGCGATTGGAACCAATTCGTTGCCGGGCAATATTCCGGTCGAGATCGAGTGTATCTTCGAACTGGCCGACTGAGCCCGATCGCCGCCGAGGAAGATCGCCAACTCATTGAGTTGGCGATCTTGGAAAAGTGCCATTTTCCCGAAGGAAATGGGTAAGGTCGCCAAGATCGCCAACGTTTTGCCACACGCCCCTGTGCGTTTCATTTCATTACGCCACCTGGGCCAATGTTGCTCCGATAGCTCGTTTCGAAACGAAGGTCCGTGAAACGAAACTAGAGAACGATTTCGCATTCGTCCAGAACCAAGAGTTGCCGAACCGATACATAAGCACGGGGACTACCCAGACAAGACCTTTGCACCGATCCGGCCCTCGTAGGTGAGTGTCCCGTTCAGAAATACCTGTCCTTCCCGTCCGAGCACGGCACCCCGCCGGACCCAGAACATCGGGACTTCGCCTCGCTCCACCGGAAGTTCGGCCATAAAGAGCGGGCAGCGAACGTCGTGGGTGATCCGGTATCCGTCCTCGCCGAGCAACTCGATCCGGACCTGCTCTTGCTTGTCCCACGTCCTCACAACCACTGGGTTCGCCTCGGGCAGGTTGTCGATGTACGACACCAGATAACGGTCCAGTAGTTCCTGGCCAAACAACACCCTCGGCTTGCGAGCCCCGACCGACACCCGGTACGGCAGGAACAAGACCTGCTGGTCGGTGAAGAACTTTCCGGCCCGCCGGGAGAGGTCCAAGATCAACTGGCCCTTGAATCGCTGTTCCATGGTCCGCTTCGCCGCCGTGACCTGGACCACCAGTTCAACCATGTCGTCCTGGGCATGGGCGATTCCGTGGCAGTTCCGACAGAGCAACACGCACTTGTCCACTTCGTCGAGTTGTTCGGTCGATATCACCCGGCGGATGACGTTGTCGTAGTCTGGATGCTTCTTGATCGGGTCGATGTGGTTAAACTCGAAGACACACGCGAAGGTTCCGAAGCGATCCAGTATTTCTTGGACGCCGAGGCCACAATGGGCGCACTGGTTTCCCTTGTACCGGTAAAGCTGTTCACGATTTGCCATGGTCTACTCAAACAACCCCGGCTGCCCGTCCACCTCCTTCGGCGGCTCCTTCTTGAGCAACTGATACGCCCGCGGCGTCGCCACGCGGCCGCGTGGCGTGCGGATCACGAATTGCTCGCGCAGCAGGAACGGCTCGACCTCGTCGCTCAAGGTGTCGGACGACAGGTTCATCGTCGCCGCCATCGCTTCGACGCCGGTGGGGCCGCCGGAGAAGACGTCGATCAGCGTTTCCAAATAACGGCGATCCTGTTTGTCGAGGCCCTCGCGATCGACGTTTTGCATGTCGAGGGCGGCACGCGCGATGTCGAGCGTGATCTTGCCGTCGGACTCACTGGCCGCGAACATGCGGACCCAGGCCAGGCGGGCGTTGGCGATGCGCGGCGTGCCGCGACAACGATGCGCCAGCTCGTGGGCCGCCTCATCCGTGATCGGCGTCTTCAACTTGGCGGCGTTCACCAACACAATGCGCGTCAATTCCTCGACGCTGTAGAACTCCAGATGCTCGTGCATCCGAAACCGGTCGCGCATCGGGCTGGAGAGCATGCCGCTGCGCGTGGTGGCGCCGATTAGCGTGAAGCGTTTGAGATTCAATGAAATGGTCCGCGCGTTCATCCCCTCGCCGAGCACGATGTCGACGCGAAAGTCCTCCATCGCCGGATAGATGAACTCCTCCACGACGCGCGGCATGCGGTGAATTTCGTCGATGAACAGGACCGAGCCTTCCTCCAAATTCGTGAGAAACGGCAGCATATCGGCCGGCTTCGACAGGGCCGGCCCGCTGGTCATTTGCACGGAAACGCCGAGTTCGTTGGGCAACACGGTGGCAAATGTCGTCTTGCCGAGCCCCGGCGGGCCATCGAACAGAATGTGCCCGAGCGGTTCCTTGAGTTTCTTGGCCGCGTTGACGGCAATCGCGAGTCGTCGGGCGACCTCGGTTTGGCCAATGACCTCGCGCAAAAACTTCGGCCGCAGCGCATTGTCACGCTGGCGATCGTCATCGGACCCGCCGGTGATGGTTGGCGTTCGTGCCATAGGTAGCTCAATCGCCTGCGAAAACGCTCGTTCGACGCTCCTGCGTCGAACGCACACGTCGACGCTCTGCGTCGATGTGGCGTTCGAAGGTAAGTTAGCCTCCTCGGAGTATGCGCACATCGACGCAGAGCGTCGATGTACCGCATTCGACGCAGAGCGTCGAACGAGCGTTTATTTCTTCTCGCGTTTGTAGGTCACGAGCAGCGTCATCGAGTCGGTTTTGGACTCGAATTCCTTGGGCGCCGCCTGGCCGCCGATGGCGTAGCAGATCTTGAGCATGTCCTTGTCCAACTCATAGATCGCGTGGTGCGTGCGATCCTTGTTCGTTCCCTCGGTGCCGACGATCGTCATCTGCTTCGGCTTCTTGTCGAGATCGAGCTTGATGGTGCCGATGTCGTTCATGCCGACGAACGTGACCTTGTACTTTCCTTCCTCCATGTTCAGCGTCAGCGTCTTGAACATGTCGGTGCTGTCAGTGCCGTTGAGCGTGGCCGACTCGACTTTCCAGTTGCCGACGAGCCCCTTCCATTCGTCCGCCGTTGCGTCGGCACGAACAAGCGACGCGGGCAGGATCACGGCGACAACTGCGAACAATAATCCCCGATTCATGGCAGCCTCCGCGGGTGGATGGGTCATTCTTTCCGGAAGATCACGGTCAAGACTTCTTCCACTGACGCAAACGACTTGCCGCTCGTCGCCGCCCGGTCGAGGCGGTTGCGAGCATCGACCGGCGACATGCCGAGCGTCAAGAGAGCAGTATAAGCATCTTCGAAGACGGTCCCATCGATGACCGGCATCGCCTTGCCCGCCGCGTCCGTCGTCGGAGCGGAACTGGCCATCGCGAAGCGCGTCACCTTGTTCTTGAGCGTCGCGATGATCTGCTCGGCCGTCTGCTTGCCGATGCCGGGCATTGTCGTCAACCACTTGGCATCTTGCCGTTGAATCGCGTCGGCAACTTCCTTGATCGGCCGGCCGAGCGCCTTGAGAGCCTTCTTGGCGCCGATCTTGTCGACCGTGCAGAACAGTTCAAAAAACTCCAGCTCATTCTCGGCCATGAAGCCGACGCGCCGGGGGATCATCTTGCTCGCATTCGCTCCGCCTTCGATGTATTCCAGAATGTGAAACGTGATCTCCTCGCCCGAGCGCGTCTGAATCTGCCGGCGCACGAATTCGGGGATCAGCACCTGATACTCGAACGGCCCGACCTGAAGCCGAGCTTCGTCGTCGAACACGCGGTTCAGGGTGCCGGTCATCTTGGTGATCATTCAGCGGTCAGCTTTCAGCGATTAGCGGTCAGCCGGTCAAGGTATCTTCAGCATCCGGGTCAAAGGCGGACATACGGATGCCGGTGCCGAGTTTGGCGGACTTCGGTTTGTTCGGCGTGTCGCGCTGGTAATAGTGGCAAAGCGCGATCGCCATCGCATCGGACACGTCGTGCGGCTCGGGCATTTCTTTCAGTTGAAACTCGCGCAGCATGGCGAGTTGCATCTGCTCCTTGCCGGCCCGGCCGCTGCCGGTCACCGCCTTTTTAACCTGCGTCGACGCGTAGCTCGCGACCTTCAGGTTCCGCTGCCCACCCGCGAGTAGGATGACGCCTCGTGCGTGGCCCATCAGGATTGCCGTCCGCGGATGATCGTAATGAGCATAGAGTTGCTCGACTGCCAGGTCGGTCACGCGAAATTGGTCGATCGTCTCAATCACACCATCGTAAATCGCTTTGAGGCGCAGCGACATGTCGGCAGCGGCCCGGCTTTCTTGTGACTTGATGACGCCCGCCTCCACAAGCCGCGGCCCAATCGGCTGGACCTCAATGACTGCGTAACCGGTCGTGTTGAGACCGGGGTCGATGCCGAGGATGCGAATCGGGGCGGCCATGGTGTTACCCGACGCGCCAGGTTGTCCCTGCGGGGCGATCTTCTAAAGTGACGCCGAGTTCGCCGAGGCGTTGGCGAATGATGTCGGTCTGGCCGAAGAGCATCTTTTTCGTCGGATCGTCCTTGGTCGTGATCTTCTTGGCTTCGGCCCGCAGGTTGTTGCGCAGTTCGATGACGAGTTGCATCAACCCCGATACAAGTTTGTCGTCGCCCCCCAGATTAGCCGCTTGCGGTTTCTCGTAGAAGAGGCCGAGGACGACGCCGAGTTCCTTGAACAAAAGCATTCCGTCTTCGAAATCCGCCTTCGTCGCCGCGTCGGCTTTTGCTGGCTCTTCGAGTTTACCAGCGTCGGCGATCCCGTTGAGGAACCGGGCCATTTCGAACAGTACGCCGACCGCGCCGCCCGTATTGAAGTCGTCATCCATGAAATCGCGATATCGGGTCAGAAACTCGGCCAATTCCGGCTTGCGGAACGCGCGGTTCTCCTGCACCTTCGTCGGCACGGCGGCACCGTAGAAGCTCTTGCCGGTGATGCGGTCGAAGCGTTCGGCCAGGCGAACGAAGGTATCGTGTCCCTTGCAAACGTTTGTCATGTTGGGTGGAACTGGCGGCGCATCTGGCTTACGCGGATCCCACTCGCCGATGTCGATCGGAGATCGATAGTGCGTGCTGATGATGAAGAACCGTAGCGCTTCACCCGTCACGTGCTTCAACGCATCGACTACATTTAGCACGTTGCCGACCGAGCCCGCCATCTTCTCAGGCCCCTTCAGCAGTCCGTTGTGCATCCAGACACGCGAGAACGGCTTGCCCGTGGCCGACTCCGATTGAGCCAGTTCGTTCTCGTGGTGCGGAAAGCGCAGATCGAGCCCGCCGCCGTGGATGTCAAGCGTTTCTCCGAGGTGCTTGATCGCCATACAGGTGCATTCGATATGCCAGCCCGGCCGGCCGCTGCCCCAGGGGCTATCCCACGCAGGTTCGCCGGGCTTGGCGCCCTTCCAAAGTGCGAAGTCGCCGGGGTTCTTCTTCTTGCCGCTCACTTCGACGCGGGCGCCCTCCTCCAGCGCTGCCGGGTCGAAGCCGCACAGTTTGCCGTAGTCTTCGTCCTTCGCCACGTTGAAGTAGACGTCGCCGCTCGCGGGATAGGCAAAGCCTTTGTCCACGAGACCGCCGATCGTCTTGATCATGTCGCCGATGTGCTCGGTCGCTTTCGGGAAGGCGTCGATGCCCGTCACGTTGAGCTTCTTCAGGCAATCGAAATAGTCGACCGTCATGCGCTCGGCGAGGTCCTTGACCGTCGTGTTCTGCTTGGCCGCGGCAGCGATCAGCTTGTCGTCAACGTCGGTGATGTTGACGAGCCACTTCACCGGATAGCCGAGGTAGTTCAAGTAGCGCTTGACTGTGTCGAAGATGACGGGTCCGACCATGTGGCCGATATGGCTCGGCTTGTAAACCGTGGGCCCGCAGACGTACATGGTGACCAGTTCGCCCGGCCGTTTGTGGAACGGCGCCTTCTTGCGCGTCAGCGTGCTGTACACCTGCAATGGCGGCATGGACGGTCCTTTCGCATTTTCCGGCTCCCCTCTCCCCCCGCTTCGGGGGG
>DATANR010000119.1:0-5501 GCA_036266155.1 Gemmataceae bacterium
CGCCCGATAATGTGGTTATTACATCATCGGGCGGCTTACGCCGCTCCGCTCGCCGATCAAATTCGCTACGCCGACTTCTTCTCCGGAATATGCGCTGCCGGGATCTTGCGATCGAACAACGGCCGCATGCCGCGGGCCACATCTTCCGTCACGACGTGCTTGCCCTTGGTTTCCATATCGGGCAGCTCGTACATAACTTCGAGCATGATGTCTTCAACGATTGAGCGCAGGCCGCGAGCCCCGGTGTCGCGTGACTTAGCCTTGCGAGCGATCTCGCGTAGGGCCCCTTCCTCGAACACCAACTCCGCGCCTTCCATCTCAAAGAGCTTCTGGTACTGACGAACCAACGCGTTGCGCGGCTCCGTCAGAATGCGGATCAGCGCTTCCTCGTCGAGCGGATCGAGCGGCGCCAGCACGGGCAGCCGACCCACGAATTCCGGGATCATGCCGAAGTCGCATAGGTCGTCGCTCGTCACCTGGCTTGTCAGGTTGTCCACTTCAACTTGCCGCAATGTCGGTCCGGCATTGAACCCGAGGGCCCGCTGGCCGACGCGCTTCGAAATGATCTCCTGCAGGCCGACAAAGGTCCCGCCGCAGATGAACAGGATGTTCGACGTATCGAGCTGAATGTACTGTTGCTCCGGATGCTTCCGCCCGCCTTGTGGAGGCACGTTGGCGACCGTTCCTTCAAGCATCTTGAGGAGGGCTTGTTGGACGCCTTCACCCGAGACGTCGCGCGTGATCGAGACGTTTTGGCTCGTCTTGGCAATCTTGTCGATTTCGTCGATGTAAATGATGCCGCGCTGCGCCGCTTCGACGTCGAAGTCCGCCGCATGAAGCAGTTTCAGCAAGAGGTTCTCGACATCCTCGCCGACATAGCCGGCTTCGGTGAGCGTGGTCGCGTCGCCAATGGCAAACGGTACGTCGAGAATCTTGGCGAGTGTGCGTGCGAGGAGAGTCTTACCGCTACCGGTCGGGCCAATGAGCAGTATGTTCGATTTTTCGACGTCGACGTCGCCACGGTCCGCGGCCAGAGCCAGTCGCTTGTAATGGTTGTGCACCGCGACAGAGAGGACCTTCTTGGCCCGCTGCTGGCCGACGACATAGGCGTCGAGGCGCTCTTTGATCGTACGCGGCGCCGGGATTTCCTTGCTGGCCGTCTTACCGGTGTTGCGCCGCCGCTTTTCCTGATCGATGATCGACGAGCAGAGTTCGATGCATTCGCCACAGATGTAAACGTCGCCCGGTCCCTCGACCAGCGGTCCAACGTCACGGTGGCTCTTGCGGCAAAAAGAACAATAAGCGTTGCGATTGCGGTTAGACGGGTTGGAAGGCTTGCGGCCGCCCGTTTCGCCGGTCGTGTTGGTCGCCATGCGGTCAATCCCCGGTTCGGTCGGCCCCAGTGGGGCAATCGCCGTCCGACCATTCCCGCAACAGATCGGGCATCCTATCCGCGACCCGGTGATTGGTCGGGCGGCCCGAAGGGGTTTGGTGCAATTCTACGGCGGTAACATCTTCCTGCACAGGCCGGCCTAACCCGGCGGTGGGTTAGGCGGTTCCTCGGTCGCGGGCGGGTTGGGCGGGGGCGTGGTTTGCGGTACGCTGGGGCTCGGCTGACTTACCGTTGCCCGCGGCGTCGCTCCTACCCGTTCCGCGACCCGCCGAAGCACACGGTCGTATTCCTCTTTCGAAAGCTCGCCATTCTCGTAGAGTTCCCGAAACGATGTGACGTGATCCGCCTCATCGTCGTCCGGCTCCATTTGCCGCTTTCGCCAGCGATCCACCCGAGCGATGATAATCGCACCGAGCAGAAGCACGCCCACCAGCACGCTCACCCACAGGAGCAGATGCTCCTCTTTTGTCAGCGCAAGCAAGGGGCCATGGGCCAGGACAATCATCCGGTCACCCGTAATCTGACGACCGGAATGATTTGGGGTGATTTTCAGAACACCCGGATCGATCCGTCCGTCCGTCCGCGATGAATTATACCGTGCGGGATTTTGCCTGAAGGAAAAACGGTAAGAGTCCGACGGACGGCGGTAAGCCGACTGCCGACACAATGGGCACTGCTTCCCCGGCCCCCCCAACGCTCACATCCCCACACTGGCAGCCTAATTAATGTGTGTAAGATTTGCAACTGCGGCTTTTGAAACTGACGGCGGCGGGCTCGAACTGCTCTCTGGGTCGATTGACCGGATCAAGCCGCGTGCATTGGAATTGTCGCTGGCCCCTCGTGTGCCAGTTCCGGCCCCTCGCTCAGCTTCACCTCGCTGAAGCGGACGCCGGTCGAGTCGTAAAAGAGGATGCGATGCTCTTCTCCCGCCCAAATGGCGGACGTCTTGAGAAGCCGCGGGCCCTCGACATGAAACATCAGGCCGGACGGCCGGCCGCGGCGATTGAGGGTCGCTTGATACATCGGTGTTTGAATCGGATCGAGGCGATCGTGCGAGCAGAGCATGTCGCGCACGAAGCGCGTCAACGATTCCGACGTCGGCAGTGCGACCACGGACTGTTCCATCGGCCCGACCTCCAACACGCGGCAAGGTGCCGACGTGTTATCGGAGGTCGTTCAACGCCGCGCCATCATCGCGTAACGATCTCGACACGGCAAAGGCAAATTGAGGTCAGGTTCTACCAATCGTTCGTCTGGCGCAGCGCTTCGTAAAGAATGATGCCCGCCGCCGTCGCCAGGTTGAGACTGCGGACTTTGCCGGTCGGCATCGGGATGCCAATCGTGCGGTCGCGATACCGTTCACGCACCGTATCCGGCAGTCCTTTTGATTCACTTCCGAAGACCAGGCAGTCGCCGTCAGAAAATGCGGCTTGTGTGTATCGCATGGCGGCCGGCATTTCGACGCACCAGATGTGTTCTGATCCAACAGTCGTTTCAAATTCCGCAAACGTCGTGTGGAACCGCACGTCAACCGCGTCCCAATAGTCGAGACCAGCCCGCTTCAAACTCCGATCGTCGGTGCGGAAGCCGAGGCGACCAACGAGATGTAGTACTGCGCCGGTCGCGGCACACAAGCGTGCGACGTTTCCCGTGTTCGGCGGAATCTCGGGTTCCCACAGTGCAATGTGGAACATGGCCCCTCACTTCGATTCGATGCGGGCTGCGAGCTGGCTATCCGTCAGCGGCACACCACCATCGATCGGCTCCGGCACCGGCTCAATCGCCGGCGCGGCGCGTTTGCGTGTCGCGATCCGAATGCCGTCTGCGACGTAAACGATCAGGCCGAACCAGATCAGACCGAAGCTGAATTGATGGAGCGGCCTGAAGTCCTCATGGTATCGCACGATCGCAACGAGCAGTTGCAGCGTCGGCGACAGGAACTGTAAGACGCCGATCGTGACCAACGAAACCTTGCGCACGGCCTGAGCGAAGCAGATCAGCGGCAGCGTCGTAATGATTCCCGAGAGCGCGATCAAGCCATCCAACTCGCGGTCGCCGTGGCCGAACTTCACCGTGCCTGCTTGCTCCCAGACGATCAACAAAACGATCGCCGTCGGCGCCAACAGGAAAGTCTCTACGGTAAGGCCGATGACGCCATCGACCGGGACAACCTTCCGCACGATGCCGTACAAGGCGAAGCTGAACGCGAGGAACAGACTGATCCACGGAAGTTCGCCGATGCCGATCGTCAGGTAAGCAACTCCGGCCGCGGCAATGGTCAACGCGACCACTTGCGAGAGTCGCAGGCGGTCGCCAAAGAAGGCGATGCCGGCGAAGACATTCACCAATGGCAGGATGAAGTAGCCGAGGCTCGCCTGCGTGATTTGCTCGTTATCGGTAGCGAAAACGTAGACGTACCAGTTGCCGGCAACCAGATAAGCGCTCGTGAACAGCATCAACAAGGTCCGTCGGGAGCGAAATGCCGCCCACACCTCCGGCCAGCGCCGCAAAAGGGTCACCAGAATGGAGAGAAAGACGCCGGACCAGAGGACGCGATGGGCGACGATTTCCTGCGGCGAGCACGACACGTTCTTGAAGTACAGCGGGACGAGCCCCCACATGCCATACGCCGCAATCGCGTAGAGGAGGCCCGCCCGCCGTTGCGCCGCCGGTGTTGTGCCGCCCAAAATGATCCTCCCGGCAGGGAAAACCATTACTCTATACGGCCGGCCTACTTCGCGGGCTTGGGTTCCTCCGGCTTCGGAAACAACTTCTCGACGGCTTCGATTCGCTTTTGCACTTCCTCACGCTTTTTCGCATCCACTGGCACGTTGGGCGGCGGTTGCTTGGCATATTTCGGATCACTCAGTTCCTGGTAAGTGGTCTCCACTTCAGTGCGGTTGTACACAAGATGTCGAAGTTCCTTGCCCGCAGCATCGCGGATCGTGATCTCGAAGCGGTCGTCGTTCGGCTTGGCTCGATCGAAGTGAATCTCCATGACCACGAGTCCTCCGGAGAACTTCTTCTCGCTATGGAACTCCATGCGGTCGACGCCGGCCTGGAATGCCTGTGACACGATGAGCGTGTCCAACACCGCTTGCCGATCGAGATGATCCACGGGTGCCAGCGCGTTTTCCCACGCGTCGTCAATCTTCTTTTGTTCGTCCGCTTGCAATCGCGGCGGCATCGGGCCGGAACCCATCGGTCCGCAGCCGACGATGGGAATGATTGCGAGGGCGGCAGCAACGACGAGGACATTTCGCATGACGGGACTCCAGAGAGGATCTTGGTAATCTCTCTGATCCCGAATTGGCCGTGTTATTCCCGACTATTCGGCAGCGACGAGAAAACCATAGGCACGAAGTCGCGGCAAGAACCACGGCGCGCGGAGTCGGCCGTTCATCCGCGTGCTGACGGGAACGCATTCCCGAACTGCGAACCCGGCGGCGGTAAGGTCATCGATCAACTTGCCTCGCGTAAAGTGGTGCAACGTCACGTCGGCGCCGCCGCGATGTTGCGGCATCGTGTAGTCGCCGGGTTCCGTGCCCGGACGACCGAGCCTTCCAAAGAAGCGGTAACCGGAATTGTGTGCGTGCAGCACGAATCTCCCACCCGGCTTCAGAATCCGCCGGACGTGATTGAGAAAGCACTGACGATTGTCGCGGCCCCGGATCATGCCCAATGTGCTGAACAGGCAGGCCGCGTAATCGAAACTTGAAGGTGGCAACTCATCCAATTCGACCAGGTTTGCCTTGAGCGTCGCGACGTTCAGTGCCTGTTGCTCGGCCTTTTCGCGAACGACGTCGAGCATCGCTTCCGACAAGTCGACTCCCAAACAGTCGAAGCCGCAGCGAGCGAATTTGACCAACAGCCGGCCCGTCCCGCAGCCGAGATCGACAAGCCGGCCGGGTGTGACGAAGAAGCGCGCCGCAAATTGCAGGTCGATCTCAAGGAGCGGCGTTCCAGCGAGCGCCGCGTCATATTCGCGTGCCACGCGCTCGCTCGACACATAGTCCCAAAGCCCGCGATCAGTGCCGGGCGGCAATTGCCAGTCGGGAATCATCGGTCAGGGGTCAGGGGTCAGGGGTCAGGGGTCAGGGGTCAGGGG